>NZ_QNUB01000015.1:0-56420 GCF_008042345.1 Bacillus sp. AR8-1 | reverse complement strand
CCTATAGGGGATAATACCAAATAGCCTCCTCTTTTTATTATGTCACTTTTTGTCGGTAAATCGATATTTCGTACAAAATCGTTGATATATTCTGAGTTATGATAGATATATTTGAAAAATCGTTGATATATTGCAAGTTATGATAGATATATTGAAAAAATCGTTAATATAATTTCACTCACCGAGAACGATGCATCATTTACTGAGCGAAAGTTACGATTTACCTCGCATCATAGTCAACCTCTTTCAATTGACATCGCTTATTAAAGAACGTTTTATATCCAAGCTGTAAAAAGATAATGACAGCAAAGGCAGTACTTCCTGAAATACCGAGTATGATAGCGATTTGATATTGAATGGCTGTGAATGGTGATACACCGGATAATATTTGACCAGTCATCATGCCTGGTAAGCTTATAATCCCCATTCCGACCATAGAATTAATTGTTGGTAAAATAGCAGAATCAAAAGCGTCTCGAATGAGCGGAGCAGCTGCTTCTTTCGGTGTTGCTCCGAGCATAAGTGCACCTTCAATTTGACCTCTTTGCGACTTCATATTGTTTAAGAACGTATTTGCGCCGAGAGAAACACCAGTCATGGCATTCCCAACTAACATTCCTGTAATAGGGACGATATATTGCGGAGCATACCAAGGGTCATGACCGATAATAACGAAGATAAATAGTAGAAGTGGCCCAATTGATCCGGCGACCATGGAAAGGGCGGCTACTCGTTTTAATTCTTTAGACATCGGGATGTTAACTCGTTTATAAATATTAAAAATTGCAAAGGTAGTAATAGAAGTAATAAGAGCAATTGTATAAAATGGATTACTGTTTTCAAATACGTATGTAAGGACATATGCAACAAGTACGAGCTGAATGGTCATACGGAATGTTGCGAGCGCGATTTGTTTTTCGCGAGGTATTCCTTTTAATTTTACAAGTCCAATTAAAATAAGAATAAAAATATAGGCAGCTGCAAGTTGCCAAATTTGGAGTTCAATAACGCCCTTCAACAGAGAGCACTTCCTTTCTAGTTGCACCGTTTGCTTTACTAATCTCAATAATGTCGTCTGCAATTTCTTGTGGAAGTTGTTGTGAGTGTGTGATGAAGATAATTGTTTTTTTCTTTTTTCGTGCTAGTTCAGTAAATTGTTTCATAACGCGGCGTTCTGTATCACTGTCTAATGCTGAAGTTGGTTCATCTAATAAATAGACAGGCGGATCCATAAGTACGATACGTGCAAAGGCAAGTCTTTGTTTTTCACCGCCGGATAATGAGGAGGCGCTATCTTCTAATTGCTTGTCTAAGCTAACGGTTTGTAGTGCGCTCCGCAGGGCATCATCATTTGGAAATGGTTTTTCAGAAAGACGAAGTCCCATTAATAGATTTTCTTTAACGGTTCCATCAAAAAGAGGTGGAGTTTGCCCAAGCATAACTACGTCACGACGTAATTGAATAGGCGGATAATCAGAAATTAACTTTCCGTTATATTCAATTGTGCCGGATGTTGGAGATTGTAAATCGTTTAACATGCGAAGCAATGTGCTTTTGCCGCTTCCGCTTTCACCGATAATGCAAGTGATCTTTTCTTTTTGAATCTGTAAATAAGGAATGTGTAGTATATCTTTATATATAACGTCTTTTAATATAAACATAAATCGCTCCTTTCTGATTCTAGTTATATCGTATCAAAAAAGAGGGGAAAATGGTTATAACGAACAACGTTTTTTCTGCGTCTTGAGTTTTATTAATAAGTTAAGTAAACGATCTAATTCTTGGCTGAAAGAAATCACTTTATCATGAGTGAATCCGTATCGTTCAACGAGATAGATTAACTCTTTCTTTTTCGCTTCTATTCGATTGTTTAGTTTCGATAAGTTCATAAGTGGAATGTAATGCCTCCTACAAAAGTATTTATAACATAAAAAATAAGACCGAATGAATTCGGTCTTCAAGGAAATAATAAAACAACTTACAAATAGCATACACTGTTTATCAATAGTTTTTAATATAAAAATGAAAAATAAATCATTATACATATTGAGAAAGATGTGTCTGATAATTTTTAAAAACTGATGCAAAGAAGCTGCCTACATAGTAGACAGCCTGTAAAGTATTAACCTTTATGATATTTGTACATCCAAAGAAGGCCGGATTTTAATAATCTTGGTACACGTCCCATTAACGGTTGATTTGCGAGTAAACCGAATCCATGCTTCTTACCAAGAGATCCTAGAACACCTTTTAATTTAATAACAGGTAGTTCATCAGGGAGTGGTTCATTATTCCAACGTTTTAATAATATTTGGACAATTTGTTCTCCTTGACCTTCAGCAAGTTGGGCAGATGGTGCATGTGGAAGTGCTGCGCAATCTCCTACAACGTAAACGTGCTCGTTGTTTGGAATATTGTGATATTTCGTTAAGACAACCCGTCCGCTACCATCTTGTTCAACTGGAAGGTTTCGAACAACTTCATTTGCTTGAATACCAGCTGTCCAGACAATTGCATCACATTCAAGTGGTTCATCGTGATTATACACAATATTTGGTTCCACTTTTGTAATGTTAGAGTTTCTTATAATATTAACTTTATGTTTTACGAACCATTCTTCTACGTATCTACTTAATTTCTCTGGATACGGGAATAAAATTCTATCTTTTCGATCAAATAAATAGATTTTTAAATCAGAACGGCTTTCGCGAAGTTCACTTGCAACTTCCACACCACTTAAGCCAGCACCAACGACAGCTACTGTGGCATTTGGTTCTAGACTATTTAATTGTTCATATGTTTTACGTGTTTGTTCAATTGATTGTAGACTATGTGTATATTCCTTCGCCCCAGGAACGTTATGATATTTATCTTCACAGCCAAGTCCGATAATTAAATCATCATATTGGATTGCTTCGCCGCCATCGAGATGAACCGCTTTTTCCTCGAGGTCAATATTTGTTATTGTGCCGTATTGAATATTGAGGCGTGGGTGCTCAGGAAACGGTATACGAATATGCGTTTCTGAAATAGTACCCGCAACTAATGCATAATATTCAGTTTTGAAGCAATGATATGGTACTTTGTCGATTAATGTCACTTGTACATCATCTGGAAGTTGGTTGCTTGGAAGTAGCCTTTGTAGAATTCTCATTCCACCGTAGCCGCCACCTAGTATTACGAGGTGTTTCATGATGGATTACCCCTTTTCTGTTGAAATATCCCCTAATCATAAAATTTTATATTAATAAAATATTTTGACTTTACTCAATCAAATTATATCGAATTTGTGAACAAATAACAATGCATGAATGAATACTCTGTTGTACAATAAGAAGAAAAGTAAAGTAAACTGTTTTGCCTTTTTAGTTACTATTTCATTGCAAGTAGCATGTTATATAAAATAAAATCATCTACTTTGAAGTGAAATAGTGAAGTAACTAAATAGTTTAGGATGTATAACGAAAACAACAAGAGACAGCTTAGTTTTCTTCTTATAGATGAAGTCAGAAGGTAATTTGTTTTGTAGTACAGGGGGGAGAATTTTGATTAAACCATTAATTGAATTTTGTGTAGGTAACCTTGCAAGTGGTTCACAAGCAGCTCTAGAAAAATTAGAAAAAGATCCAAATTTAGATGTAATGGAGTATGGTTGTCTAGGGTATTGTGGTATTTGTTTTGAAGGACCGTTTGCACTTGTAAATGGTGAAGTTGTACAAGGTGCAACAGTAGAAGAGCTTGTTAATAATGTATATGAGTATTTGGATGAAAATCCAATGTTTTAAGGTGTTGCGAATGAGCAACGCCTTTTTCATTTTATTTTAGATAAAACGTTATTTTGGAGGGTAGTTTAATACTATAGATAAATAAAAAAAGGCCCTTTTTAGAAGGGCTTTTTTCTTACACAATGTGTGTAAGAGTGGCTCATCGCCAAACGTTGTCAAATATGAGAAACGGGGGACATTCATATTGTGTTCTAAAAGCATGCATTCTATACTTAAAATAACAAATTATTTTTGGAGTGAATACAAATGAGCCAATTTTCTTTTACAAAAATGCATGGTCTTGGCAATAGTTATATATATGTAAATATGTTTGAAGAGCAAATTCCTGAAGAAGATTTAGCTCTTGTGGCGGAAAAGGTTTCAAATATTAATACTGGTATTGGAGCAGACGGAATGATTTTAATTTGTCCGTCTGATGTAGCTCCGGTGAAAATGCGTATGTTTAATAATGATGGATCAGAAGGAAAGAGCTGTGGTAATGGTTTGCGCTGCGTAGCGAAATATGCGTATGAGCATAAACTAGTAGAGGAAACAGTTTTCACAATTGAAACGTTAGCTGGCATTGTAACGGCAGAAGTAACGGTAGAAGATGGAAAAGTTATATTAGCGAAAATTGATATGGGTGCACCACGCTTAACACGCGAAGAGATACCGATGCTCGGTGAAGGTGAAACACCATTTATTCGTGAAAACTTCTTATACAATAATCATCGTTATGCATTTACGGCTGTTTCAATGGGGAACCCGCACGCGGTTATTTTTGTTGAGGATGTAGAGAAGGCACCTCTTACAACACTTGGTCCAGTTCTTGAGACACATGAAATGTTCCCAGAGCGAGTGAATGTTGAATTTATCGAGATTTTAAACGATGAAGAAATGAATTTCCGCGTTTGGGAACGTGGTTCTGGTGTAACGCAAGCTTGCGGAACAGGGGCATGTGCTGCCGTTGTAGCTGCTATTTTGAATGGCAAGATGGAACGTGGTAAAGAAATTACAGTCCATTTAGCTGGCGGCGATTTAATGATTGCGTGGACAGAAGAAGGAAACGTGTTAATGAAAGGACCTGCGGAAGTAATTTGCCGCGGAGTGTATGAGTACAAGATAGAAGCGTAAAGATGTATAATAGAATGAGAACAGAAAGGATGGTGTATTTCATGATTGAAGTAACAGAACAAGCAGCTTTTCAAATTAAAGATATGTTAAAAGATGCTGAAGATGGAGAGAAGTACGTGCGCCTTGCTGTACATGGCGGCGGATGTACTGGCCTTTCTTACGGCTTAGGATTTGAAGTAGAACCAAAAGAAGACGACACAGTTCTTGAGTTTTTCGGTGTTGAATTTGTTATCGATACAGAAAGTGCTCCAATTGTTAAAGGAGTAAAAATTGATTATAAACAATCTATGCTTGGCGGCGGATTCACAATCGACAATCCAAACGCAATCGCATCATGCGGATGCGGATCATCTTTCCGTACAGCGACGAATGCTGGTAAGCCAGAAGAGTGCTAAGTTTTTAGCCGAAATAGAAAAAGACCTTTTTAGCGATGGAATAAAATCGTTAAGGAGGTCTTTTCTTTTGCCGTAAAAGCCCGATTACCAAGGCTAATCAATATTTCACTTTATTTTTGCATAGATGCAAGTATCAGTTAGTTGTTTGCCGTCAGCTGAAAAATCTTCATTACGTAATATCCCTTCAAGTTCAAAGCCTAGTTTTTCAGGGAGTGCACGACTTTTCGTGTTATTACATTCACATCGTATTTCAATCCTTCTAAATTTGAATAACTGAAATCCAAGGTTTGTTAACGCACTTACTGTTTCTGTCATATATCCACTGCCACTAAATTGCGTGTTAATCCAGTATCCAATTTCACATTTAGAAACCTTCCAATCAATTCGATGAAGGCTAGCTGTTCCAACAAAATCATTCGTCTCTTTATGATAGATAAGATAGCGAAAGCTTTCTCTTTTCAAAAAATCTATATGTGCATTTCTCAGAAGAATTTCCGTTTCTTCAACAGTAGGAATGGACTGAAATAAAGACAACCATTGCTTTAATTCATTAATGGAATCTTTAATAGCTTGTTGTACTATATCCCCTTCACCAGCTTGAAGTGGTGCTCGAAGAATGAGTCTGTCTGTTTCTATTTGTAACGGAACATCTAATAAAATAGGGTTCATATCATTTCTCCTCTCGAAACCTTTAAATTAGGACAGAATGAAACTTATATCATAAAAAAACTTTCACCCAAAAGAAATAATTCTGGAGGACGAGAGTTGCAATTTATAATAAATGAATTGAAAAATACTTTATCTCACTAATAGAAAATCACGTCACAGCATCACTATTAGTTATTATAGAACTGTGCGAAGTACAGGAATATAGTAAAGCTTATATCCCATAAAGGAACCTCTCAAAAACGAGTAAACAATAAATATATATTCAATTCATCATTTAGAAATCCCTTTTCACATATTGAAAACTAAACTATCAGTTGGTACAGCAGCATTAGGTTGTTAAACTAATGCATATGTTAATTGAATAAGGAGTTATTATTTTTTAACCTGCTTTAAATTGAACGCATAATTCACGATTGATTATCTAAACGCAATCGCATCATGCAGATTTGGATCATTTTTCCGTACAGCGACGAATGCTGGTAAGCCAGAAGAGTGCTAAGTTTTTAGCCAAAATAGAAAAGACCTTTTTAGCGATAGAATAAAATCGTTAGAAAGGTCTTTTCTTTTGGCGTTAAAACAGAAAATGCATGTAAAGTTACTTTAGAATTTAATTTGAATGTTATTATATATAGAATATATGATAATTATTGTGAATTCGACTTTCATATTGTTAGTTTAAGACAAGATTATGCAACAGAAATGTAAATGAATAGCAGAAATATACTATTTATTAGTTATATTTAATGTTAATATTTGTAACGAAGATGATTGGTGAGGGCTGATTAAAGTTTCATTTTATATAAAAAAGGTGCATGAGGGAGAAGGCTATAGCAAATTGTATAGAACTGAATAGTTCCGTATTAATTTAAATACGTTGATTACTAAATATTAAAAAATACCGGGGGGATTAGAGTGAAGTCATTTAAGAAAGTACTTATAGTAGGGATGGCGTTGACCACAGTATCGATTTTGGGAGCTTGTTCTAGCGATACAGACGTATTAACAAAAGTAGGAGCAAAGCAACCAGCGAAGGCGGAAGGTGACGTACTAAAAGATCAGAAGAAAACACCTATGACTACGAGTAAACGTGAAAGTATTAAAAATGAGGACGCTTCATCATCACAGAAGCGTTATATTTCTCATGATGAATCTCAAAAAATTGAGGAAGGTATGACGTATACGGATATTCTTAATACGATTGACTACGGTGGTGAGAACATAAAATATTATAATAACAATGAAAAACGCGTATTTTATACTGAAAAAGATACGGATGGTACATATGAAATTATGGTTGAATTAAATACATATGGTTACGTTGTGAATATTGAACGTACTGCTATAAAGGATACAGATAAAGATAAAGGTAAGGAGAATCGGGTATCTACGAAACGTATTGAAGAGCCTGTAAAGGAATATGAAGAAAAAAACGATCGTGTACCGTGGTATAAAGATGTAAATAACAATTCGGCAGCAGTAAGTTACAATCACTATTTGAAAATCAAAAAAGGTATGCCTGCGAATCAAGTAAAAGCTGCAATTGGACAGCCACATGTGATTGAGAAATATAAATCTTATTCAGTATATGACTATACTGGTTATGGTGGAGAAGGATCATTACGTGTAATCTTTGAACCGAATGGAACTGTTACGGATGTAGTGGAAGACGGTTTACCACGATAATAAATTAGTTACGGGAAGAGTTGTAGTAAAGTTGTCTTTGATTTTATAAAGTTTTTGGAGCATCCCCGAATATAGGTGGAAAAATAATTCTATTAGCCATGTTGATTATAGTATTAGTATTTAACGAAGTTTCTTCCCAATTCAATAGCGTTATTGTGCATGTTGTTGTCGTATTATTCTTGTTGGTATATACCGCAGTATGGCAGCAATTGTAACTGGACGTAAAAGGAAGCGGAGGAGTAGCAGCTTCCTTTTAAAAGAAGGAGGAAAATATGATGGAGGATATTCTTGAATTCATAGGGAGATACGTAATTAAACCTATTATTAGTTTAGTGAGATATCTTGTAATAGAGATTATAATTGAGGGGATAATAGAAGGCGTAATAAACGGTATAAGGAAATTACGTGATAAGTGGCGAAATTGGCGTGAAAGACGTTATTGGCGGTAGTGTAGCTGATGAGAGTGCAAAACAAAAACGTTATACAGAAGTTATGAAGAAGTTTAATGAAATGATAGCAAACCACCCGCATTTAGAATCTGTACTCGTTCCAATTGGTGATGGAATGACAATTTCTAAAGTGAAGAAATAATTATTATCTTACAAAAGTGTAATGTTCATGTCATGTTTTTGAATTTCTTCTTTAAGCTCCGGGCTTTAAGATAAGAATATAAGAAAAAACATATGAGGTGAAGGAAATGAAAAGATACATTGCACTATTTAGTATTTTAGTTGTATTTGCAAGTTTGTTAGTTGGTTGTGATTTAAACCGTATGGGTAAAGATGAGTATTATGTTCAAATTACAGTAGATGGAAAAGAATTTGATAGTAAAGCTAGTGATGGGCAGAAATTTAAAGATTATGAATATAAGCTGACTGGCTTTGATAAAGACGGTAAAGAGAAAGAATTAGAATTCATAGCTCAAAAAAATCTTCGTAAAGAAGCATTCCTACGCGTATACCACTCAGATAAAAAAGGTGTAACAGCTTGGGAAGAAGTGAAGAAAGACGAGCTTCCAGCGAAAGTGAAAGAAAAATTAGGCGTGAAATAAGACAGATAGAAAAGGAATTGACGAACAGGGTCAATTCCTTTTTTTGCTTTCAAATTCTTCTTCTGAAATGACTTTAAATCCGTGTCTTTTAAATAAAGCAGTAGTTACCCCGTAACCAGTTTGCTTATTGCCATTAAATTCACCAGTGTAAATCGTAGAACTGCCACAAGATGGACTACGTTCCTTTAAAATAATATATTCTGGGTGTAAATTTTTAATTTGTTCTAATGCTTTATAAGCACCATTTACGAAAGCTTCTGTGACATCTTCACCATCTTTTGTCATCACTTTCGCTTTTCCGTCCAAAACGTCGTCGCCATTCCCGCCAATAATTTCAGCAGAAGGACGAGGTGTTGGCAGTCCTCCTAATACTTCAGGACAAATGAGGACTGTATCTTCTTTTTGTAGTAGCTTCTCTATTTTTGAAACGAGATTGTCATTTCCGTCATATCGACAAGCTATACCACCTAAACAAGCGCTAATTACGATCATATTTTCATCTCCATTAAAAAAATATTAAATTCCACGCCAAATTCTCTTCCTGCCTCTTACTTATAAATGAGGTGATATAAATGGGAAGCTTATATAATTTAATGAAACCATACAGTGAATTTCGAAGTAAAGAAGAGTTTAATGCATATCAAAAACAAGTTTTGAAGTGCTATCGATTTCAATTGAATAAAACGGATGCTACCATTATTCATTTTTTAGGAAAGTATGCGGTGAATGAGAAACAAAAAACAGTAGGAGTCGCCTGTCCGTTAATGGAGACGATTGCGAAGAATGTTGGAAAGAGTATTCGTACAGTACGCCGTTCAATTGCAAAGTTAGAGGAACTAGGAATTATAAAGCGTGTTGCAACAAAAGAAAGACATAAGCGCGGCGGGTATAGTGCGAACTTATATATTTTTCTTATATCTGCAATTGACCGCATGGATGACCGTATGAAAATGTCCGCATGTGAAAGTGAGGATTATACAGCTGGCTGTAGCGGAAAGGAGCAAAAAAGCGAGAGGGAAACAACTCTTTCTAAAAACATTCCACAAATAAAAGAGAAAAGAAAAATAACGTACGAGCTTGATGAGACGTATTGCCGTCATGATATACCGAAGCCTTTTATATACGCACTGGTACCGATGACGAGTAATCCGAAGAAAATTAATATATTTTGGAGTAAGGTCGAGCTTGCGTATAAAAAGAGCGGGTTACTAGAGCAAGGTGTTTTACTAGAGCAGATATTAGCTGATGAAGAAGTGTATGGAAATTTCATTTGGCGAGTGAAGAGTGTTGTGAGAGCTTATAAATATGGGGAAATCCGTAAAAATGTGAAGGCACTTTTATATAGTACAGTGCGAGATTTATTTTTAGAGGTTGGATTAGAATGGGGAGCAGCTGTGAGAAGAAGTAAGGGGATAGCGTTATTTGATCCATTTAAAAAGGAGCCATGCGTATAATACATGACTCCAAGTAGCTAGTCGAACTTTCTTACAACTGGAACACGAATCGCTACAAATAGTACGAAGACGATAACAGCAATTGCACCGCTTTTCATAACGGTTACGATTGGAATTCCCATTGCAAGTGCGATTGATGTGAATGCATAAGAGAGCGGGATAAAGCCCATTGATGATAGCATAAGTAAGCTCATTACGCGTCCCATCATTTCCTCTTTTACTGTCGATTGAATCATCGCCATAAGCGGAACGATAGCCATTGCAATTGTAATACCATAAAACATGCCGGCTAATAATGCTTGCCAAAGTACGGTGCTAAAGTTGATGGATAAGAAGAATACACCAGACAGTAGCATCATGATAATGCAAAATAGTCCGCGTCTACGATTAATATTTTTTAAACCGACAATGACAGCGCCTATTGCCATTCCGCCGCCTACAGATGCTTCTAAGTAACTGAAATGGAGCGAGTCACCGTGCAGAACATTTTTAACGAAAAGCGGGAAACCGACTTGCATCGGACCAATTAAAAATAAATTTAAAAAGGCGCTACAAAGAAGGAAAGTTGAAAGGAATGGCGATTCCTTTACATATAAGATTCCTTCTTTAATGGAAGTGAACATACCTTTATCTGTATCTTTTAGTTCTGGCATCGTAAATTGTATTTTTTGAACGAGTATGGCTGCGACAATCAGTAATAAAATTGTAATAGAAAATATTGTCTCGTAGTTTGTAAATTTGATCAGAATTCCGCCAAGTACAGGGCCTAAGATGACCGATGCTTGGTTCGTCATTTGTGTAAGTGAATTCGCTTGTGTTAACCGGCTTTTTTCTACCAATTCAGGTAAGATAGATCCATCTGCTGACCAGAAGAAAGCATCAGCAAGTCCAAAGAATAAAGCGAATAAAGCAAATGTATATAGTGTTACATCACCAACGATAAACCATGTGAGAATGGTTGCGACAAGAATCGCTCGAATAATATTGGAGTAAAACATAATGTTTTTTTTCGGGAATTTATCAGCTACAGCGCCGCCGATAATCATAAAAATAAGCCTTGGAACACTAAGAGCTACGAAAACAACACCGAGTGAAGCTTCAAGGTTTAATGTTTTTGCTATGTACCACGTTTGTGAAAAAGTAAAAAAGGCTAAAGCAAAGCTTGAAAAAAGAGTAGCTGCCCAAAGAAAAAGGAAATTCGTATTTTTTAATAACGGTTTTCCGCTTCCTTCTAAAGCAGTTTTATTTTGTTGTAGTTCCTCCATATTGCTTCCTTTCTATGTGACAAATTTAAACTAAAAAACCAGTAAACGCCCGATTGGTGAGGGCTAATACTCAATGGGAGATGCCCTCCGCTGAGTATAGTTTCACTTTATACAGTTTCTAATATTTCTATACTGCACTTTCTCATTGTAGACAATAATAATGGATTTGCCCAGTAGCTATTTAACGACAAAAAAAGATGCCGAATGGGCATCTTTTTTTAGGCTAACGCAATATAAATATCCAATTGTGCATGATTTGGGTCTAATGCTCTTTCGGCGTAAAGTTCAAAGTCTGTTGTGAAGGCACGTTTATTTTCTTTCGACCATTTCCAAATATATTCCCAAGCTTCGCAAACGACTTCAGCAACTGGTCCCTTTCTCGTTGTAAATACCGCATACGTAGCGGCAGGTATTGTTAAAGTTGTCATATTTTCAGGAACATCTTCTAATGAAGAAACGGGCATACCGATTGTAAATGTATATGTACCAGTTTCATCTGATTCGTATTTGGAGTAGAAAGCGAATGTTTCTTTCGTTTGTTGATTTGGGATGTGATGCATCATTTGTTCTTGAAAGTATTTGTTCCAAAGCCCGGGGATTTTTCCTTCAGGAGATGCCTCTATTTCATTAGTTGTCGTAACCGAAACGCCGATTGCTTGGAAAGCTTCTTTTTTTACGATAATGGGTTCGTTTATCATTACAAATTCCTCCTTTAAAATAAGAACATACGTTCTTTAATAATATAACATATTTTTACATGTAACGGTTATTATTTTTTGAAAATTTTAATCATAAACAACAAACTGAAATAACTAAAAAATGGTAAAAATTCTATTGTATGTATGAATAGGTTAGGGAGTATGTTAAGATTTTTATGTATCCTTTAACTGTTATATAAGCCTATGCAGTAGAACGTTTTTACTATATTAAAAATGGTAAAGGTTTGTATAAGTGTCCGATATATATGCTATTTTTGATAAATTAAAATAGTAATATTCTATGAGATTTATATTGTTGACATTGGGATTTCAACGATACATTTTCGTAGGACGGATTGTTGCGAGTGGATATATATTGCTATGTATACGGCTACGAAATTAAGTAGACGGATAGCAAGTATATAGAAAGGAGAAAGGTAGAAAATATGAAGCAAGTATTGAAGTGTTTTAATGTCGTAACGATGATCACACTTCTCCTATCCATCATATTGCCTTCACCCAGTGCTTTTGCTACAGAGATAAATAAAAAAAGCTGGGATGAGTTACAAGGAAATGATGTGAAAATTAAGGCAGAGCAAGTAAATGCTGAAATATATAAGGGAGAAGTAGCGGAGAGGGAGCACGTATTTCAATATACGATTGAAAATACGGGAGCTACACCAATTCAAGAATTGGTGCTTAAACAAAATAATGAAAATGAAATTACGTTCCCTTCGCAATCTGTGAAAGTAAACGGAGAGAAGTTACCTGAAAATAAGGTAGCGGATTTCTATGTAGAGGAAAAAGATAAGGGAGGAAAGGTTCTTTCTTCTAATCTTAAAATTAAAGATTTAAAATCACATGAAAAAATGACTGTGTTAATAAAAGCTCGTCGTGCACAACATTTTAATAAAGAGTATAAGCAAAAAATTAGTGTGCAAAAGGATCAACTACAAATAGGAAACATGTCTGTAGATGTTGAAGGGATTCCTTCTGAAGACAAGGTTGAAGCTAATACCGATGATGAGGCTGACAGTAGTAAGAAAGAAATCGGATCACCAGCTGATGCTAAATCAAAAGAAGTGGATGCTAAATCAAAAGAAGTGGATGGAAAATTAAAAGTATCTGCAGGAGATAAAAATAAACCTACAGCGAACACGGAACTAGTGAAGCAGCCAGTAGATAAAGATGAGAAGAAACTAGAAAAAGAAGCGGAAAATCAGAGCGATGCAAAAGTACAAGCTGCATCAGAGAATGCTTCGAAGGTTCAAATGCAAACAGGGGATAAGCAAGGATTTGGAGATCCACTGTATTCTACAATTACTGCTGGTAATTTAGTACAGACTGGTAATGTAACACTTGGTTTGACGACTGATCATTATGGCAGACAAAGTATGGGTTATAAAACGAATAAAATGACTGTGGACGTTGATAACGATGATAGTACTTTTAATTCGTCAACAGGTGCATTTCCTAATATTCCTGCCGGAAGTAAAGTGAAAAAGGCTTACTTATTCTGGACAGCAGCAATGGGGTTACCAGGAAATATTGCTGATAGAAAGGTTACCGAGGATCAAGTAAGGCAACCAGTCAAAATGAAAATGGGAAATAAAGAATATGCAGATGTAACTGCTGATAGCATACGAAAAGCGGATTACCTACCTTA
This sequence comes from Bacillus sp. AR8-1, assembly GCF_008042345.1. Classification (NCBI taxonomy): domain Bacteria; kingdom Bacillati; phylum Bacillota; class Bacilli; order Caryophanales; family Bacillaceae; genus Bacillus; species Bacillus sp. AR8-1. The sequence goes on along the minus strand of NZ_QNUB01000015.1, from coordinate 42,641 downwards.
TATTTCTAATTACTCAGGTAGTGGCGCAGGATATGTTGCGTATGCAGATGTAACAAATGTAATTGCACAGCAAGGGATTTCACAAACGTTGACAGTTGCAAATGTGCCACAAATTAAAGATGTAACAGGTGGCGGCTATTACTGGGGTAACTGGAATCTTATATTAGTTTATGAAAACTATAAAGAAACAGTAAAAGACATGAAGATTTGGGAAGGGCTAGTCTCTCAAAAAAGTACAGCCTGGACAGATATTAGTGTTAATAAAATAAACACACCAAAAGAAGGTGCTTTTAAGGCGAAATTTAGTTATTTTTCATCGCAAGGTGACCCAGCTGAGAAAGATGGATATGCATATGATTATGGAGAATATGATTTTGGTGCTGGATATATAAAGATAAAAAATATTAACGGTAAAGACAATGATGCGAATGATTCGTCTATGACAGAAGTACAAGTAGATGGTACTAACGAGTTTGTTACAAAAAAATATCCAGGATATAACCCGGATTGGACAAATTCATTCAGTACTGACATTCATACGTATCATCTTGAAGGACCTACTCAAGTAAAAAATGATTTAAAAGAAGCAAAAATGCGTTTTAGAGCAAATGGTGGCGGTGGTGATATTTACGTATTAAATAACGCTACATTCGTTACAGAACATAATGCTCCAAACTTACAAGTTGATAAAAAGGCATTAGATAGTGCCGGTAAAGAAGTTAAGGAAATTAAAGCTGGTGAAGAGTTTACGTATCAAATTGAAGTGAAGAATGATACGAAAAATAACCAAGCACCTGTATCTAATGTAAAAGGTTTTGATAAATTAGATGATCGTTTAGAGTATGTTCCGGGATCTATACAATATATTTCTGGAAGTAATAAAGGAAATAAAACAGATAATGCAAGCGATGATGAAGCGGAGTTTGTAAATAATCAAATTGATTTCCGTGTTGGTGAAGGTGCTAATGCTAAAGACGGCGGTGTTTTAAAGCCTGGTGAAAGTGCCATTATTACATTCAAAGTAAAAGTGAAAGCTTCTGTACAATCAGATACAACAATAAAAAATATCGTTGCTGTAAAGGGAAAAGATAGTACCGAGGTAAATTATGAAACTACAGATGATGCAAATGTTACGGTTACGCTTCCGAAAGAAGTTCCGGGAGAAATAGAAGCAAGAAAAATAGCTTCTAATAAAACACCGAAGCTAGGTGACGAGGTAGAGTATCGTATTACATTTAAAAATAAGACAAAAGATGGACGTCTAGATGTATTGACAATTGAAGACGAATTACCAAGTAATCTTGAATACGTGAAAGATAGCTTGAAAGCAGAAGGTGCAAAACCAGAGCCAGTAGAGCTGAAGTTTGAAAATGGCAAAGTAATGGCAAAGTATCCAGAAATTATGGATATGGAAGAAAGAAGTATCGTCTTTAAAACAAAAGTAAAAGAAACTGCAAAAATTGGTGAAGAAATTGTTAATAAAGCAACCGTTAGTGATAAAACAAATCCACCAAAGGATTTAGAGGAGAAGATTACACCACAGCATAAGGCCGGTAAAATTACTGCAAAGAAAAAAGCAACAAATAAAAAGCCGAAGCTAGGAGAAGAAGTTGAATATCAAATTAGCTTCAAAAATACGGTGGAAAACGGAAAACTAGATGCAGTTACAATAGAAGATGAAATTCCAGCTAACTTAGAATTTGTTCAAGGTAGTGAGAGAGCTGAAGGTGCTGAACCAAATCCAGTAGAGTTAAAAGTAGAAAATGGTAAGGTAATCGCAAAATATCCAGAGATTACGGATACAAAAGAGCGAAGCATTTCCTTTAAAGTGAAAGTAAAAGAAGAGGCAAAAGCCGGAGAAACGATTGTTAATAAAGCGGTTGTGAGTGAGCCAAATGGACAGTCTGAGCATCCAGAAGAAAAGATTACGCCGGATTATAAATACGGTAAAGTGGATGTTGAAAAAAGCGTAACGAATCAAACACCAAAACTAGGAGAAGAAGTGGAATACCGAATTACATTTTATAATACGGTAGAAAACGGAAAACTAGAAAAGGTGCTAGTAGAAGATACACTACCTAAAGGTGTTGAATACGTGAAAGATAGTTTGAAAGCTGAAGGTATAAAACCAGAGCCAGTAGAACTAAAAGTGGAAGACGGCAAAGTAATGGCAAAGTATCCAGAAATTACGGATACAGAAAAAAGAAGTATTGTATTTAAAGTGAAAGTAAAAGATTCGGCAAAAGTAGGGGAGGCAATTGTAAATAAAGCAATTGCAAAAGATCCGAAAAATGAGCCTGCTGAATCGAAGGTTGTTATTACACCACAAAGTAAAAAAGGTGAAATTGCTGCTACAAAGGTAGTTAATAATAAGAAACCGAAGCTAGGCGAGGAAATCGAGTACCGCATTAGTTTTCATAATACGGTTGAGAACGGAAAACTAGAAGAGGTGCGAGTGGAAGATACAATTCCAAAAGGTCTTGAATATGTAGAAAATAGTATCAAGGCCGAAGGAGAAGCACCTGGACCAGTAGAATTAGCTGTTGAAAATGGAATAGTCAAAGCTAAGTATATCGATATTATGGATATGAAAGAAAGAAGTATCGTCTTTAAAGTAAAGGTGAAGGAAGAAGCAAAAGTAGATAAAGAGATTGTCAATAAAGCAATTGTTGATGATACGAAAAATCCACCGATTGAGCCGGAAGAAAGAATTACTCCGCAATATAAGGATGGAATAATTGATTCGAAGAAGACAGTAGATAATCCATCACCAAAACTAGGAGAAGAAGTAGAATACCGAATTAGCTTTAAAAATACGGTAGAAAACGGAAAACTAGAAAAGGTAACGATAGAGGATATAATTCCTAACGGTTTAGAGTATGTAAAAGGCAGTGAAAAGGCTGAAGGTGATAAACCAGCTCCATTAAAGTTAAGTGTGAAAGATGGAAAAGTCATTGCTGAATACGAAAATATTACGGATATGAAAGAAAGAAGTATTGCCTTTAAGGTAAAGGTGAAGGAAGAAGCGGAAGTAGGTAAGGAAATCATTAATAAGGCAATTGTTGATGATATGAAACATCCGAAAGAACCAGAAGCAAAAATCACACCATTACACAAAGATGGAAAAATTAAAGCGAAGAAAATCGTAAATAATGAAACACCGAAGTTAGGAGAAGAAGTAGAATACCGAATTAGTATGAAAAATACGGTTAAGTACGGAAAGCTAACAGACGTGATAATAGAGGATACTCTACCAGAAGGTTTAGAGTATGTAGAAAATAGTTTGAAAGCAGAAGGTGCCGGAACAGATTCAGTAGAGCTGAAATTTGAAAATGGTAAGGTAATGGCAAAATATCCAGAAATTATGGATACAGAAGAAAGAAGTATCGTTTTTAAAGTGAAAGTAAAAGAAGAAGTAACAGTCGGTAAAAAAATCATTAATAAAGCAACTATTGATGATTCGCAAAATAAGCCAGTTAATCCGACTGCGGAAATTATTCCTCAGTATAAAGATGGAAAACTTGAAGCGAAAAAGATGGTAAATAATGAAACGCCGAAGTTAGGAGAAGAAGTGGAATACCGAATCAGCTTTAAAAATACGGTAGAACATGGAAAGCTAACAGAGGTAAAGATAGAAGATGATTTACCAAATGGATTAGAGTATGTGAAAGATAGTGTAAAAGCAGTAGGTGCTAAGCCAGCTCCAGTGGAATTGAAATTTGAAAACGGTAAGGTAATGGCGAAGTATCCTGAGATTACAGATACAAAAGAGAGAAGTATTACCTTTAAAGTGAAAGTAAAAGGTAAAGTGAGCGATTGGATTGTTAATGAAGCCATTGTGAGCGATACGAAACATCCGCCAGAAACACCGACAGCAGAAATTATTCCGCAACATAAAGACGGAAAAGTGAAAGCGAAGAAGACGGTAAATAATGAAACGCCGAAGTTAGGAGAAGAAGTAGAATACCGAATTAGTTTTAAAAACACGGTAGAAGACGGAAAACTAGCAGAGGTGAAAATAGAAGATACTTTACCCGAAGGTTTAGAGTACGTAGAAAACAGTGTGAAAGCAGAAGGTTCTAAGCCGGATCCAGTAGAATTGAAAGTGGAAAATGGTAAGGTAATGGCGAAGTATCCAGAGATTACGGATACAGAAGAAAGAAGTATCACTTTTAAAGTGAAAGTAAAAGATGAAGTGAAAGTCGGTAAAAAAATCGTCAATAAAGCAATTATTGATGATACGAAAAATGAGCCAGAAACACCGACGGCAGAAATTACTCCACAGCATAAAGACGGAAAAGTGGAAGCGAAGAAGACGGTAAATAATGAAACGCCGAAGTTAGGAGAAGAAGTGGAATACCGAATTAGCTTTAAAAATACGGTAGAAAACGGAAAGCTAGCAGAGTTAAAAATAGAAGACGATTTACCAAATGGATTAGAGTATGTGAAAGATAGTTTACGAGCAGAAGGTTCTAAGCCAGATCCGGTAGAACTGAAAGTGAAAGATGGAAAAGTAATCGCAAAATATCCAGAAATTACGGATACAGAAGAAAGAAGTATCGTCTTTAAAGCGAAAGTAAAAGAAGAATTTAAGGTTGGTGAAGGCATTGTCAATAAAGTAGTTGTTGATGATACAAAAGATCCAACAACTTCAGAAATAACAATTACGCCAGAATATAAAGACGGTAAGCTTAAAGCAGAGAAATTTGTAACCAATAAAAAACCGAAATTAGGAGAAGAAGTAGAATACCGAATTAGTTTTAAAAACACGGTAGAAAACGGAAAACTAGTAGAGGTTAAAGTAGAAGATGAAATTCCAGCTGGATTAGAGTTTGTAGAGAACAGTTTACAAGCAGAAGGATTTAAGCCTAGTCCGGTAGAATTAAAATTTGAAAACGGCAAGGTAATGGCAAAGTATCTAGAAATTGCGGATACAAAAGAAAGAAGTATTATTTTTAAAGTGAAAGTAAAAGAAGAGGCAGAAATAGGCAAGGAGATTGTTAATAAAGCAATCGTAGTAGATACAAAAAATGAGCCAGAAGAGCCTCGTGTGGAAATTACTCCGCAATATAAAGATGGTAAAATTGCTGCGCAGAAAGTAGCCAATAATCATAAACCGAAACTAGGAGAAGAAGTAGAATATCGAATTAGTTTTAAAAATACGATAGAAAACGGGAAACTAGCAGAGGTAAATATAAAGGATACATTACCAAATGGTTTAGAGTATGTAGAAGGCAGCATCACAGCAGAAGGTTCTAAACCGAAACCAGTAGAGCTACAGGTGAAAAATAATAAAGTAATGGCAAAGTATCCAGAAATTACAGATACAGAGGAAAGAAGTATTGTCTTTAAAGCGAAGGTAAAAGAAAGCGCAAAAGTGGGAGAAGAAATCGTAAATGAGGCAATTGTAGATGATACAAAGAATCTACCAGAAGAGCCTTATGTACCGATTACACCACAATATAAAGATGGAAAAATTGAGGCAAGAAAAGAAGTAAGTAATCGTGAACCGAAGTTAGGTGAGGAAATCGAATATCGAATTATTTTTAATAATACGGTGAAAGATGGAAAACTAGTAGAGGTAAAGATAGAAGATAAAATTCCAGCTGGATTAGAGTTTGTAGAAGGAAGCGAAAAGGCTGAAGGTGAAGAGCCAAAACCAGTGGAGTTGAAAGTAGAAAATGGTAAGGTAATGGCAAAGTATTCAGAGATTATGGATACGAAAGAAAGAAGTATCGTCTTTAAAGTGAAGGTGAAAGATTCGGTTACAATAGGTAAGGACATTACAAATAAAGCGATTATCCATGTTGATGATCCGAACCATCCAGTAATTGATCCAACAGCAAAAATTACACCGCAATATAAAGACGGTAAAATTGCTGCTCATAAAAAGGTGAATAATCATAAACCGAAGCTAGGTGAAGAAATCGAATATCGAATTTCATTTAATAATACGGTGAAAGATGGAAAACTGGCAGAGGTCAAAATTGAGGATGAAATTCCGTTTGGTTTAGAGTATGTGAAAGATAGTCTAAAAGCAGAAGGTGATAAGCCGGCCCCAGTAGAGTTGAAAGAAGAAGCTGGTAAGGTTAGTGCGAAGTATGAAAATATCACTGACATGAAAGAAAGAAGCATTATCTTTAAAGTGAAGGTGAAAGATTCCGTTGAAGTGGACAAGGCAATTGTAAATAAAGCAATTGTTGATGATACAAAAAATCCACCAGAGCGACCGGAAGTAGATATTACACCGCAGCATAAAGATGGTAAATTTAAAGCTAATAAAAAGGTAAGTAAAAAAGATCCAAAGCTAGGAGAAGAAGTAGAGTACCGAATTAGTTTTAATAATACGGTAGAAAACGGAAAACTAGCAGAAGTGAAAATTGAGGATCAACTACCAAATGGATTAGAGTATGTGAAGGATAGTTTAAAAGCAGAAGGTAATGAACCAAATCCAGTAGAGCTAAAAGAAGAAGCTGGAAAAATCACAGCGAAGTATGAAAATATTACTGATACAGCTGAGCGTAGCATTATCTTTAAGGTAAAAGTAACAGAAGCAGTAAAAGTCGGGAAGAAAATCGTGAATACGGCAATTGTGGATGATGATAATCCGAAGAATCCTCCGCAAAAACCAGAAGCGATTATTACACCGGAGTATAAGAATGGAAAAATAAAAGCTGAGAAAACAGTAAATAACCCAGCTCCAAAATTAGGAGAAGAAGTAGAGTATCGAATTACGTTCCGTAACGTAGTTGAGCACGGAAAAGTAGCGAAGGTGAAATTACCAAACAGTTTAGAGTTTGTAGAAGGTAGCGAAAGAGCTGAGGGGGATAGTCCAAAACCGTTGCATGTGAAAGTGAAAAACGGCACAGTACTCGCAGAATATCCAGAAATTACGGATACGAAAGAAAGAAGCATCGTCTTTAAAGGAAAAGTGAAAGAAAAAGCTAAAATTGGCGAAGCGATTGTGAATACGGCGGTTGTGGAAGATACTATAAATCCACCAGAGAAACCAAATGTCGCTATACAGCCTCAACATAAAGATGGTGCATTACAAGCAGAAAAAACAGTAAGCAATCATGAACCGAAGTTAGGAGAAGAAGTAGAATATCGAATTAGCTTTGAAAATACGGTAGAAAACGGAAAACTAACTGAGGTAAAAGTAGAAGATAAAATTCCAGCCGGTTTAGAATACGTACAGGATAGTATAAAGTCTGATGGGCCGGAACCAAATCCAGTAGAACTTAAAGTTGAGAATGGAAAAGTAACAGCAAAGTATCCAGAAATTACGGATACGAAAAAAAGAAGTATCATCTTTAAAGCGAAAGTACAAGAAACGGTACAAGTAGGAAGAGAAATTATAAACAAGGCGGTTGTGGATGATAATAATCCGACAAATCCACCGGTTGAGTCACTTGTACCAATTACACCGCAATATAAAGATGGGAAACTAGAGGCAAGGAAAGAAGTAAGTAATCATGAACCAAAGCTAGGGGAAGAAATCGAATATCGAATTACTTTTAACGGCATAGTAGATGGCGGGAAGTTAGTTGATGTAAAGATTGAAGATGAAATTCCGTCTGTTTTAGAGTATGTGAAAGATAGTCTGAAGGCCGTAGGTGATAAGCCTGTACCAACAGAACTTAAAGTTGAGAATGGAAAAGTAACAGTGAAGTATCCAGAAATTACGGATACGAAAGAAAGAAGTATCATCTTTAAAGTAAAGGTAAAAGAATCAGTAAAAGTTGGAGAGGAAATAACAAATAAAGCGATTATTCACGTAGATGATCCAAATCATCCAGTTATGGAACCGACAGCGACAATAAAGCCAGAATATAAAGATGGTAAGGTAAAAGCAACGAAGACAGTAAGTAATAAAGAACCGAAGCTAGGAGAAGAAATCGAATACCGAATTAGCTTTGAAAACACGGTAGAAAATGGAAAAATAGCAGAGGTAAAGATAGAAGATGAAATTCCAGCCGGTTTAGAGTACGTGCAAGATAGTATTCGATTTGAAGGGGCTGAACCAAATCCAGTAGAGTTAAAAATGGAGTTTGGAAAAGTAATAGCGAAGTATTTAGAAATTACAGATACAAAAGAACGTAGTATTATTTTTAAAGCGAAGGTAAAAGCAGCACCAAGTAAAGGGATAACAAATAGAGCGATAGTGGACGATAGAATAAATCCACCACTTGAGCCTACAGTTACAATTTTACCGAAAACAAAAGAAGATTTTAAGATACCGGAAGATCCGAAAGAACCAGAAGTGAAACCGGAAGATCCGAAAGAACCGAAGGAGCCAGAAGTGAAACCGGAAGACCCGAAAGATCTGAAGAAACCGGAAGTAAGACTGGAAAAGTTAAATAAAGACCCGCAAGTAAAAGTAGAAAAAGAATTACCGAAAACAGGGGCAGCACATCCATGGATGATGTCAGTTGGTGCGGGAATTTCATTCTTAGTTGGCGGAGTATTATTCGTATTAGGTAGAAGAAGAAAATAATAATTTTTGTAGACGAAAAGCACACTGAGTTCGATAGTTTATCGAATTCAGTGTGCTTTCGTGGTATATAAAATAAAAGCTCCTTCCGCGTATGGAAGGAGCTTTTATTTTTACATATTAAAACATGCTTGAGCTATGCATTGGTTGAAGTTTTGCATTTGGATCGAAGTAAGCTTTTGCATTGTTTACTGCTGTCGGTGCTTCGCCAAATCCACAAGCGATAAGTTTTACTTTTCCTTCATATGTACAAATGTCACCAGCAGCGTAAATGCCAGGAATATTTGTTTCCATTTTTGAATTCACAAGGATGCTATTTTTTTGTATATCTAAGCCCCAGTTTTTAATTGGGCCAAGAGAGGAAACGAAGCCGTAGTTTACAATTACATCATCAACATCGATGATAACTTTTTCTTCAGTTTTTACGTGCTGAAGAACGACTTGTTCAATTTTGTCATCACCAATGAGTTCAACTGGAACATACGGTGTACTTACTTCTGCACGAGAATTCATTAAGTTTTCGACGCTATGTTCATGTGCGCGGAATTTATCACGGCGATGAACGATTGTAACTTTGTCAGCAATCGGTTCTAACATCATCGTCCAGTCTACTGCTGAGTCGCCACCGCCAAATACTACGACGCGCTTGCCAGCAAATTTATTCATATCATCAACGAAATAATGTAAGTTTTTCTTTTCGTATTTTGCTGTACCTTCTAATTCTAAGCGGCGTGGTTGGAAAGCACCATTGCCGGCAGTAATAATGACTGATTTAGAATAGTGAGTTTGTTTATTCGTAACAAGTTTAAATATACCATCAGCTTGTTTTTCAAGCGTATCAACAGCTTCTTCTAAGCAAATGGTTGGATCAAATTTCTTCATTTGCTCTTTTAAGTTATCAACTAATTCTTGTGCGCGCACTTTTGGAAATCCAGCTACATCATAAATGTATTTTTCAGGGTAGAGTGCGGATAATTGTCCTCCAAGTTGAGGTAAGCTTTCAATGATTTTTACACTTGCTTGTCTCATCCCGCCATAAAATGCTGTGAATAGTCCTGTTGGACCACCACCAATAATTGTTATGTCGTAAACTTTTTGATTTTCTGCCACTTTCATTCCCCCTATAGATGGAATTTTGATATTGATTTCATATATTGTTCATATGTACACGAAAATCCTGCAAATGATGACACTTTCAAATAAATGATAGCATATTTGAGTTCATAATACTTCTGAAAACGACTGAATTGTGTGTAAGTTTTCGCATAGATGCTTTTTGTATTGTATAAAATATACAGAAAGGAAAATACATGAAAAAAAGGTTGAAAAACCCTTGAAAACGCTATGTTATTTTAAAATATTGATAATTCTCCAGAAGCTTGAATTCTGGAATAAAACCGACTAATATAGGGAAGTATTATGTTAAATTTCTATGACAAAATTCGTACGATTTTTTGACTGCGTTTTGTTATGATATAGAATGTGATAAATTCCACATTCTTGACAAATAGAGTTTTTAGTACTTGGTATTATTTCTCATTACTATTATATAAAGAAAAGGGTTGTGATTTGGTGAAGACTCCAAAAATCGTAGTTTTAGGTGCAGGTTATGGCGGGATGATTACGACTGTTCGTCTGCAAAAAGCATTATCTGTAAATGAAGCTGAAATTACGTTAGTAAACAACAACAGCTATCACTACCAAGCGACTTGGTTACACGAGAGCGCAGCTGGTACATTACAAGATGAAAAAATCTGTCTAGATATTCAAGACGTTATTGATACAAATAAAGTGAACTTTGTACAAGACACAGTAGTAGAAATTAAAGCTGCTGAAAAACGTATTATCTTAAAAGACGGCGAGTTAGAGTATGACTACTTAGTAATCGGTCTTGGTTTCGAATCAGAAACATTCGGAATTACAGGATTAAAAGAGCATGCATTCTCAATCGCTAACATTAATGCAACTCGTGAAATTCGTGAGCATATGGAAGCTAGTTTCGCTAAATATGCAGATGAAAAGCGCGATGAGTTAGTAACAATCGTTGTTGGTGGTGCTGGATTTACTGGTATCGAGTACGTAGGTGAGCTTGCAAACCGTGTTCCTGAACTTTGCAAACAGTACAATGTACCACGTGAAAAAGCACGTATCATCTGTGTAGAAGCTGCTCCAACAGCACTTCCAGGTTTCGATCCAGCATTAGTAGAATATGCTGTAAAACAACTTGAGAAAAAAGGCGTAGAATTCCGCATCGGTACAGCAATTAAAGAAGCAACTGAAGAAGGTATTATTGTTGCAAATGGTGATGATACTGAATTAATTAAGTCTGAAACAGTAGTTTGGGCTGCAGGTGTTCGTGGTAATGGTATTGTGGAAGAGTCTGGCTTTGAAGCAATGCGCGGACGTGTAAAAGTTGATGAGTACATGCACGCTCCAGGATACGAAGAGGTATTCATGGTTGGTGATGCAGCGTTAATCATTAACGAAGAAATTAACCGTCCTTACCCACCAACAGCACAAATTGCAATTCAACAAGGTTACAATATTGCACACAACTTAACTGTATTAGTTCGTGGCAAGGGCGAAATGAAAAAATTCGCATTCGATAATAAAGGATCTGTATGTTCTTTAGGTCATGACGATGCAATGGGCGTTGTTATGGGTAAAAAGTTAACAGGTTGGAAAGCTTCCTTCATGAAGAAAGTAATCGATAACCGCTACTTATTCTTATTAGGTGGACCTTTATTAGTTCTTAAAAAAGGTAAATTAAAGTTCTTTTAATATATAGTAGAAAAAGCAGAAACGGCTAAGCGCCGTTTCTGCTTTTTTTTCATATAATACATGTTTTCGATATAACAATAGAAAGATGGGAGAAATGTTTTATTTGAACATTGCCTTATCATGAAATGGATGAATCCAATGTTTTATTTTCTGCATAATTACATTTCTGCATCTTGATATTTTTTGTTAACAGTATATCGACAAAATGGGTTTTTTCACTTTTTGAAAAAAGGAAATTTCACAGCGAATTAAAAAGTATAGTATAATATATAGAAAAGAAAGAATATTCTGTCCGTTCGGATGGAGGAGGATGCATCATGGGGAAGCGCGGGAAAGTATGGTTAGCTGTTAGTGGCTTAGTAGCTACAAAAGATGGCAGGTGGCTATTCGTTAAGAAGAAATACAGTGGATTAAAAGGGAAATGGTCTTTACCGGCTGGTTTTGTAAATGAAGGTGAGACAGTTGATGAAGCTGTGAAACGCGAAGTGTTAGAAGAGACAGGCATTGTCGCTCATGTGAAGGGGATCATTGGTGTTCGATCGGGTGTTATTCGTGATGAAATTAGTGATAATATGATTATTTTCCTTTTGGAGCCTGAAGGAGAAAATATTATTGTACAGGAGAAAGAATTGTCTGAAGTGGCGTTCTTACATCCAGATAAGATTGCGGACGATCCGAATACGTCTGTACTTATTAAATATTTGTTAGAAGGAAGATCAGAACTACATCTTGAAGTGGACAAAACATTAAATCCAGGAGAACCATTTGGTTATACAGCCTATCACGTATTTACGGCACGTGCGAAGGAGAGGGAGAAAGAGTGAGTATACCGGTACTACTTATTTCAATGATGTTATTTTTTATTTTGTTCTTTGGAATTGGATTTTTACTCAACATGATTTTGCGAGCTACTTGGGTAATGGTTATTGTGTATCCGATTGTTTGTATGCTTATTATTAATAAAGCGAGTATGTGGGATTATTTTTCAAAACCGAAAGAAACATTTTCTTCATTTGGGACAAGTGTATCGCACTTAGGACAAGCAGACGTGTTTATTCTATCTACTGGATTAGTAGGGGCTGCTTTAGCAGGAGTCGTAATCAAGAAACTTCGGAAAAGCGGATATCAAATGTTTTAATCTCCAACTAAGTTGGAGATTATTTTTTGCATATTCCTTCATCGTATAGGGAATGATTAACGATGAAGGAGTGTGGAATATAAAAATGTTAAAACGATATTGTATTCGCATTATGATGACTTGTTTACTTGCATTTGCATTATGCGTAACATGGAAGGCTTTCACTGGAGTTTCTTTATTAGAGATTGTAAAGACATATGAAGGAATGAGTGCAAAAGAAGTACATGCAGCAGAAGTTAAGAGAAATGTTGCTCCGAGTAAAGAAGTGATAAATGCTTTAGAGCAGGCAAACGACTGGTCTAAATATCGTTCAATTGAAATGACTGCAACAGGTTATACATCGGGGATTGAGTCAACAGGTAAGAGGCCAGGGCATCCAGAGTATGGTATTACATATTCAGGTGTTAAAGTGAAAAGGGATTTATATTCCACAATTGCTGCGGACTTACGCGTATTCCCGATTGGAACGATTCTCTTCGTGCCAGGTTACGGGTATGGTGTAGTAGCTGATAAGGGCGGAGCAATAAAAGGAAACCGTCTTGATTTATATTATGATACGGTGAAAGATGTTTATAGCCAATGGGGTAAGAAAAAAGTAAATGTGTATGTAGTAAAAGTAGGAAAAGGTAAGTTTACAGAAGAAGAGTTAACGATGTTAAATCAAGACGAAACGATGCAAGTGTTTCGTGGTCAATATTTAAAGCAAAGATAGTCTAGTCGTAATTACGCTAGACTTTTTTTCTTGGCTTATTTCATAATAGAGGAGATTTTACACGTCATATAACTGTAGTTAGAATTATCGCATTTTATCGAAAATAAAGTTATAATGGTGGTAGAGAAATTTAGGGGGTCTGAACATGTTTCAAGTACAAAAAGAATTAGCAGGTCATGAAGCGGTAATTGTTGCTTTATTTGAAGAAGAGAAAATGAGTAGTTTTGTACAAGAACTGGACAAAGCGTTTGAAGGGCAATTACAAGTTTTACTAGAAGAGAAAGAATTATCTACGAAGAAAAAGGCCATTTCAAAAGTACATAGCTTAGGGAAAACAAATGTGAAACGTTATTACTTTGTTGGTTTAGGAAAGAAAGAATCTTACACGACAGAAACGTTACGCGCGGCTCTTGGTAAGGCGTTTAAAACACTGCAAGCAGCAAAAGTACAAGATGCAGCAATCTTACTTGATTCTTTCGTAACAGAGAAATTAGACGCGATTGATGTCGCTCATATTGCGGCAGAGGTACAAGGCCTTGGTACATATGAGTTACAAACGTATAAATCAGATAAAAAGGATCGTGTAGAGTTAGAGAAGTTCACGGCTATTACAGCGGAAGATGCACAAGAAATTGAAGCAGCATTAACAGTTGGCTACGTACATGGACGTGCAACAAATTCAGCTCGTACACTTGTAAATATGCCGCCAAACGTATTAACAGCGACAAAGCTTGCTGAGTATGCTGTTGAATTAGCGGAGAAATATGATATGGACTATAAAGTTCTTGAGAAAGAAGAGATGGAAGACCTTGGTATGGGTGCGTTACTTGCAGTAAACCAAGGTAGTGTAGAGCCACCAAAAATGATCGCTCTTATTTATAAAGGAAAAGAAGAGTGGACAGATGTCATTGGATTCGTTGGAAAAGGTATTACATACGATACAGGTGGTTATTCTTTAAAGCCACGTGAAGGCATGGTTGGTATGAAAGGTGATATGGGCGGTGCAGCTGCTGTATTAGGTGCGATGGAAATTATCGGTGAACTTCGCCCAGAACAAAATGTGATCGCTGTTATTCCTTCAACTGATAACGTTGTAAGTGGTACGGCATTTAAGCCAGACGATGTAATCACATCTATGAGCGGAAAAACAATTGAAGTATTAAATACGGATGCAGAAGGTCGTCTAGCTTTAGCTGACGGTATTACGTATGCGAAAAAACTTGGTGCAAACTACCTTGTTGATGTTGCCACATTAACAGGCGGTGTAATTGTTGCACTTGGAAACTATACGACAGGCGCAATGACAAATAATGAAGAGTTATTTGAGCAAGTGCTAGAGGCTTCTATGGAAACAGATGAGCCAATTTGGCAACTACCGATTTTTGATCGTGATAAAGAACGTGTGAGAAACAGTAAGTTTGCTGATTTAAATAACTCACCAGGCCGTGAAGGACATGCGGTTATGGCAGGTACATTCCTAGGCGAATTCGCTGAAGATACACCATGGGTACACTTAGATATCGCTGGAACATCAGAAACAAAAGGCGCGCACGACTTAGGTCCAGCTGGAGCAACTGGTGCAATGGTACGTACACTTGCAACACTTGTAGAGCGTTTTGGAGAAGAATAATTTTTTTGAAGAAAAGGCTGTCTCGAATTTTTGAGGCAGCCTTTTTATTGGTATAGTAGACCTGTTTATTGGTAATTCGATATAACTTTGTTTGCTACTACGCTGTTGAAAAAAATGTTTATAAAGAAATCGTGTATAAAATTCCATTTGAAAAAGGAAGTACGGTCTGTTTCTTTACAGAACCAAGTGCATCACTTTTTTCGGGTAAGCCAATTGTAACTTTGAGGCGTGTCCCGAGCTCAAGATTAACTTCTGTAATTGTGTTAATGAAAGAATATTAGCAATGGAGACGATACGATTATTTTAACGAGAATGCATCATCATGAAGATGATTACTTTTAGAAAATGTTGATTCCATTAATGAGCGTGTAATGCTGTTGTAGCTTTGTCTATTAGAACTACCAATATGGATGAGAGACCTCTTTATTGGTATTTAATAGCTGATTTTCAATGTTATACTTATGTGATATAATCTTTCCTGTATTAGAAGTAAATAACAATTTAATAGGGAGGGAATGAAGAGAGTGAAAAAAATAGAAGCACTCTTATTATTATGAGGGAAGGAACTTTATCTCAACAAAATATAGTTGTATTGTTTTTTAAACAGTTACGCCCGAAACAATGGACTAAAAACTTGCTTGTATTTGCAGCGTTAGTCTTTTCGATAAAACAAGTATCTTTAACTATGGTGGCACAAGCTGCAATTTGTTTTGCCCTATTTTGTGCAATATCTGGCTGTGTCTATATTTTAAATGATTTTATGGATATTGAGGCAGATCGACAACACCCTGTTAAGCGATATCGACCGATGGCATCGGGTGCATTAAATCCGTACTTTGCTATTACGGCAGGTTGTGTTATTTTAGTAGCGTCTTTAGTAGTTTCATATATACTAAATCCGTTATTGTGCTTAGTATTAGCAGTCTATTTTATTTTAAATGTAGCGTATTCAATTCGTTTAAAGCACGTTGTAATCATTGATATTTTAATTATTGCATCTGGATTTGTTTTACGAGCATTGGCCGGTGGATTAGTTATTCAAGTGCCATTTACACCGTGGTTTTTATTATGTACATTATTACTGTCACTATTCTTGGCCATTAATAAAAGACGACATGAATTAGTATTGTTACAGAATAATAAAGGTTCTCATAGAAAAGTATTAGAAAGTTATTCTTCTGCTTTGTTAGACCAATTAAGTACAATTGTTACATCGGCAACTATTGTAACTTATGCTATCTTTACTTTTAATGCAGGGAAAAGTATCTATTTAATGTGGACAATCCCATTTGTAATTTACGGGATTTTTCGTTATTTATATTTAGTTCACATGGAAGATAAAGGTGGAGAACCAGATAAAGTTTTATTAGAGGATCAGCATATTTTAATAACAGTGTTGTTATATGCGATAACAGTTATTATTATACTATTGAACTTTTAATTACTCTATTCGGGTTTGTTAAAACGTTTAAGAGGAGTGTCTTAAACGTTTTTTATTTGGAATAAAACATTTTTTGAATATAAACAGTTAAGGAGTATAGAGATGCAACAATTTTTAATGATTATTTTATCAGTTGGTATGGGAGTTGTAGGGCAAATTTTATTAAAGTTTGGCGCAATGAAATCACAAAGTTCAGCGGCTGTAGGTATTATGAATTTCATTAACGTACCGAACTTTTTCGGACTAGCTTTTTACGGTTTAAGTGCATTATTATGGATGATTGTGCTGAGAAAGGTTGATTTAAGTTATGCATACCCAATGGTGAGTTTCGGATATGTATTTGTTATTATTGCGTCAGCATTATTATTTGGTGAAACAATCAATTTCATGAAAATTGCTGGAATGGTATGTATAGTAGCTGGCATTTTATTTATTGCAAAATCATAGGAGGTAAAGCAATGGGAACATATTTATATTGTGTACTTCCATTTATAGCTTGGGTAGCTTCGGGAGTATTAAAATTTTTAGTGAATTATCTTCGTTCTGGAAAAGATGCTTTTCGTTTAGTAGGAAATGGTGGATTTCCTAGTACGCATACAACGATTTTATCAAGTATGGTCATGACAATAGGGTTTCATGAAGGGTTTAATACACCGATGTTTGGAATCGGGATGGCAATTTTAACAATTGTTATCATTGATGCCACAGGACTTCGCCGTACAGTTGGTAAACATGCAAAAATGTTGAATAAACATATAAGTTCGGAAGAAGAAAAATTAAGAGAGCGTCAAGGACATCATTGGCATGAGATTTTTGGTGGACTTGTGTTAGGAACAGTTATTGGGTACGTGGCACATCTAATTATGTTATTTCTACCGTAGAGAGGAGAAGAAGTATTGAATATTTGGAATGATTATAAAGGAAAGGGTATGTTAGCCCTTGTCCTTTTCATTTTTTATTGGTCATTTTATTTTTTTATCGGTTGGAAAATGGATACTCACTCTAAGCTTTTTATTGAAGCGTGGGTGGTTGATACCTATTTTTCTTTTGATCAAGGATATTATATCATCTCCTTTTTCCTTGAAAAAGTAGATGTAGCAGCGGCGACCTGGTTCCGACATCCATTCCTTTATTATTTTATTCAACAATTCATGTGGATGCTGGAGACAGTAAAAGTAGGGAATATTGTACATGGTATTATATTCATTCAAACGTTTTTAAGCGCGCTCAGTGTAGTGATGATTTATACATTATGTTGTAAAATTTGTAAGAATACGATTGTTTCTTTTTTACTAGCGGTCATGTATGGATTTTCAGCTACTATGTTAGTTATTACGTGGACACCAGAATCTTTTAGCTATGCAAATTTCACATTGGTACTTATGTGCTTTGTATGCTATCCATTTATTACAGGGGAAAAAGAAGCGAAAATAGGATTTAGTATTGCGAATGTATTGTTGGCAATAGGAATAACAGGGGTTACATTAACCAATTCGTTTATGTGGTTTTTAGGTAGTGTGATGAGTTATAAGAAACTACGGAAAAAAATTATTTGGACTGGTATTTCGATTGTTATTGTCGTGGTCCTGTTTGTATTAGCAATGAACGCAAATAATGTAGTTCTTATCGAAGGATTAAAGGGTAGTATGGACTTTGCTGCGCAAGGACAGAATTTTTCACCAGAATACGTTAAGCCATCAGGTATATTAGTATTTCATCTATTATTAGGATCTTCATTCATCTTTGGGCCATTCTCGGAAGTTACTTTAAGACAAGGTGAGCAATTCGCACAATTAAATATGCTTCCATCGCATACTATGATCGGATGGATTGTGATTGTATCTGTGTATGCTTTTATAATAGTAGCTGTATGGAAAAACTTTAGAAAAGAACCTTTTGTAAGGTTTTTAAGTTTCTGTTTACTATTTAATATTGTTTTACATGGAATTATTGGTTTTGGGGCATCTGAAGCATTTATTTATGGCGCACATATGCTGTTTACAATACCGTTATTATTGGCATATGGTTTTAAAGTGATGAGACGTGTAAAAGTAGTGGCTTTATGTTTAATATTAATATTAATAATTATAAATAATTTTGAAAGTATGCTATATTTTTACCATTTTGCAGTCTCCAATTATTCTTTATAATAAAATAGATTTTTAATAAAAGGGTACTTTAGATAGGATGTCTAAAGTACCCTTTTTCCTATTTCTTAAAAATAGATACAAAATAATAGCCGGAAGTGTAGCATTTTAGAAAAAATATAGTTGTTATGAAAGAACTCTAAACATGTTTTGAGTACAAAAAGAGTTAGCAAGACATGAAGTGATAATTATTGTACTTAGATATCGCTGTGTGCACATAATTTATGGGGCAGTTCCAGCAATGGGTAGGTAATTCGTATACTTTTCGAGCATTTTGTAGAAGAATAATTTTTTGAATAAAAGGTTGGCTCAAATTTTGGAGATAGCCTTTTTTATTAATATTGTAGGCGTATTTGTTGGTAATTCGATATAACTTCATTTACTACTGTGCTGTTCAAAACGGTGCTAAAAAGTATTTATAAAGAAATCGTATACAAAATCCCATTTAAAGCAAAAGAAGTACGGCCCGTTTCTTCAGAGACAACTAATATAAGTGCATCACTCTTTTCTGATAAGCCAATTGCAGCTCTGTGACGTGTTCCTAGCTCAGGATCAACTTCTGTACTTTTCGTTAAAGGAAGAATATTAGCAGCTGAGACAATATGATTATTTTTTACGAGAACGGCACCGTCATGAAGGGGGTTACCTGGATAAAATATTGATTCGAGTAATGGCGCAGTTAAATGAGCGTTTAATGTCGTTCCAGTTTGAATGAGAGCTTCAAGCGTCTCGTTTCGTTCCACGACGATAAGAGCACCATGTTTTCTGGCGCTTAAATGTTGGATAGCTGTCGTAATAAAAGATGAACTTTCCGTATAAGGTGATAAATATGCCTGAATATAGTATGTAGCTGCTAATGTTTGTACATTTGCTAACATATGATGAATATCTTCCATTTTGCATAAAATACATTCGTCTTCTTTATCGATTGCGTTCCTCATAATCGATAGTTCTTTTTCAGCAATTTCAATCATTTGCTTTGTTTGTATTTTGAGCTCTTCTGACAAGCCCCATTCGTGCATAATCCTCATTCCCTTTAGTGGAGTATTTAATAATAGTGTATACAAATATTCCTAGTAAAATCCTGTTAGATTTTATAAAATATTGAGATACAGCATGTTTTTTTCATATAATAAAGGTATGACGAGCGAGAGGAGAGAGAAGAATGAATTGGAAACAAGAATTTAGTCGCTGGCTTTCTTACGCACAATTAGATGCAGAATTAAAAGAACAGCTAGAAAATATGAAGCAAGATGAGAAGAAAATCGAGGATAGCTTTTATAAAAATCTAGAGTTTGGCACAGGTGGTATGCGTGGTGAACTTGGTGCTGGTACGAACCGTTTAAATGTATATACAGTTCGTAAAGCAACAAAAGGATTAGCAAGCTTTATCGAAAAGTTAGGTGAGGAAGCGAAAAAACGCGGTGTTGTTGTAGCCTATGATTCTCGTCATAAATCACCTGAGTTTGCAATGGAAGTTGCTGCTACACTTGGTGCACGTGGTATCACAACATATGTGTTTGAAAGCTTACGTCCAACGCCAGTACTTTCTTTCGCAGTTCGTCATTTACATACAGTAAGTGGAATCGTTCTTACGGCAAGCCATAATCCGCCTGAATATAACGGATACAAAGTATACGGTGAAGATGGTGGACAGTTACCTCCAAAAGAGGCAGATGAGTTAATTAGCTACGTAAATGCAGTAGAAGATGAATTAACAGTTGAAGTCGCTGATGTAGAGCAATTAAAAACTGACGGTTTATTATATATTATTGGACAAGAAGTAGATGATGCATATGCTGCAGAATTGAACAATGTCATCATTAATAAAGAAATGGTGGAAAAGGTCGGTAAAGACTTAAAAATCGTCTTTACACCATTACACGGAACATCAAATATTTCTGTACGCCGTGGTTTAAAAGAAGTTGGATTTACAGATGTAACAGTTGTAAAAGAACAAGAGTTACCAGATCCAAACTTCTCTACAGTAAAATCACCGAACCCAGAGGAGCACGCAGCGTTTGAGTATGCAATTCGTGACGGTGAAAAGGTAGGCGCAGATGTATTAATCGCAACTGATCCTGACGCAGACCGCCTTGGTGTAGCAGTGCGCAATCATAATGGTGAGTTCCAAGTATTAACAGGAAACCAAACAGGTGCATTAATGCTTGATTACTTACTATCTCAAAAGAAAGAAAACGGAACGCTTCCAGAGAACGGTGTCGTATTAAAAACAATCGTAACGTCTGAAATTGGTCGTACAATTGCAAAAGCATACGGTTTAGATACAGTTGATACGCTAACTGGATTTAAATTTATCGGTGAGAAAATTAGACAGTATGAAGAAAGCGGACAATATGAATTCCAATTCGGTTATGAGGAAAGCTATGGTTATTTAATCCGCCCATTCTGCCGTGATAAAGATGCAGTACAATCTGCTCTATTTGCATGTGAAGTAGCTGCATACTACAAATCACAAGGGAAAACGTTATATGACGGTCTATTAGAAGTATTTGAGAAGTACGGCTTCTTCCGGGAAGACCTTGTATCGTTAACGTTAAAAGGAAAAGATGGAGCGGAAAAAATCCAAGAGATGATGGCAACGTTCCGTGAGAATCCTCCGAAAGAAGTGGCGGGCTTAAAAGTCGTAGCAGTTGAAGACTATAAAGCGAGCGTTGTTACATCTTTACAAGATGGACATAAAGAAGAGATTCACTTACCGAAATCAAATGTGTTAAAATATCAATTAGAGGATGGTTCATGGTTCTGCCTACGCCCATCTGGAACTGAGCCGAAGATTAAGTTTTACTTTGGTGTAAAAGATAGTTCTTTACAAAATAGTGAACAAAAGTTACTTACTATTAAAGAAGACATTATGAATCGTTTATAATACAAAGTAATTTTAAGTAGTAAGGAACAAAAGGGAGCGAAATCTCCCTTTTGTTTTATGTAGGAAATGCTTGCTATTGATTCCGACAGGAGAGAGGGTATTTTGTGATGAAAAAAGTAAGAAAAGCGATAATCCCAGCAGCTGGATTAGGAACACGTTTTTTACCAGCAACGAAAGCAATGCCGAAAGAAATGTTACCGATAGTAGATAAACCAACGATTCAATACATTGTAGAAGAAGCAGTGAAATCGGGAATCGAAGATATTATTATTGTTACTGGTAAAACAAAGCGCTCTATCGAAGATCATTTTGATAACGCATTTGAACTAGAACAAAACTTATTAGAGAAGAAAAAATATGAGTTGCTTGAAAAAGTACAAGCTTCTTCAAAAATGGTAGATATTCATTACATCCGTCAAAAAGAGCCGAAGGGACTAGGACATGCTGTTTGGTGTGCACGTAAATTCATTGGTGATGAGCCATTTGCAGTGTTACTAGGTGATGATATTGTCCAAGCTGAGAAACCGTGTTTACGTCAATTAATGGATGAGTATGAAAAAACACTTTCTTCTGTTATTGGTGTACAAACTGTTCCAGAGTCGGAAACACATCGCTATGGAATTATCGATCCATTAGAACAAGAAGGTCGTCGTTACCAAGTTCGCAATTTCGTTGAGAAACCAGCACAAGGTACAGCTCCTTCAAACTTAGCAATTATGGGCCGTTACATTTTAACGCCTGAAATCTTTATGTTCTTAGAACAGCAACATGTCGGTGCTGGTGGTGAAATTCAATTAACAGATGCAATCCAAAGCTTAAATGAAATCCAACGTGTATTTGCTTACGATTTCGAAGGAAAGCGCTACGACGTAGGTGAAAAGCTAGGATTCGTTCAAACGACAATTGAAATGGCCCTGCAACACCCAGAATTACGTGATGACATGGTTGTAATGATGAAGAAAATTTTAGAAGAACAAGTGAATCAAGAGTCTTAATTTATAGGTAAAGTCCCTTTTGGATGTACAGTAGAGATATGTAATTTACTGTGCAATCTAAAGGGGACTTTTTATGAAAAAAAGACACTCTAGAGAGAGTGTCTTTAATTAGAACTTAAGTTTTTATCGGTCGGCTTCAATTCATTAGCTTTTGATTTAATTTCATTAGAAATAGCGATATTAATATTTCCGGCAGATTTTTTGTATTCTTGAATTAATGTATTAACATTTTGATTAAATGTAATTAAACTACCGCTTGGAGATTGAGATTGTTCATTAAGTGCAGTCACAATACCATACATTTTTTTATATTCTTCATAGGTTTCTTTGTACTTACTTGGCTGTTCTTTTGCAGCCTCAGAGACCAACCTTAAATCTCTTCCCATGCCGTTATAAAATACATCTACAGCTACAACCATATGATCAATTTCTTTTTTCTTAGATCTAAGAGCAGTATTGAAATCACTTCGGTTATTTATTGCGTTTGACCATGTAGTTGAATACTCGGACAATACATATGATGCAGAGTATTCGAAAGTTTCTATGGTGTTATAAAAAGATGCTGCAGCCTTTAAGTAATCAGCTTCTTTTTTCTTTTGAACTTGAATAGCCTGATATTCTTCCTCTATATTCGTTACTTTTGATATAGTGAAAAGGAAAATAAGGATTGATATAACTGATGTAAGAAATAGTATTATAGATGTTATAAAAACTTTTTTTGCTGCTACTTTTCGTATTTTCTTAATTAATCCGATGATAATAAAGATTACAGCCGCGCATAAACTAATTATAGTAAGAAATAGCAAGAAGAATGCTATACCGTTTCCAAGCATATAGTTCATTCCTAACTCGCCGTTTCCATATAATGTATAACTTCTGTATATACATAGCATGAAAAGTAAAGATAGTACGCCTACACCTATTTTAATAAGTGTGTTTTTTGATAGTTTCACTGACTTTCCTCCAGAACATTGTTTTAATTAAATGTACAAAATATAAGATTTTCTGGACTATCATAACAAAATTTATTTTTAATATGTGTCGTATATTGTCGAAAATAAAAAATGAGTTATTTCAGTATACTGAAATAACTCATTTTTTTTATTATGAAATCGTCGAATGAGAATGCTGATAAGCAGAACGACGCACAGCATAGTATATGCGAGGGGCGATAATAGCACCGATAATTGTAAATACAATATCTTTTACTGCAAACCACATCATAATCATCCAAGCAGCTTTATAGCTCATATTACCGCCCATAAAGAGATTGACTGCCCCGTACATGTAAGTAGTACCGATTATATAAGTTAAAATAATTCCTGTGAAAGAGGCAATCGCAAATGTAATGAATGTTGGTCTTTCTTTTTGTTCTACTAGTTTCCCCGATACGTAAGCAACGATAATAAATGCGATAATAAAACCACCAGTAGGATCTAAAAGTGCTCCAAATCCAGCCTTGAAGTTAGCGAAAATTGGTGCGCCGGCTACGCCAACGAGCATATAAACAGTCATGGATAAAGCACCAAGTCTACTTCCAAGAAGAAGACCTGCTAAAATTGCGAAAAATGGTTGCATAGATAATGGGATACCTGCTACTTGAAGGAATGGTGCCCAAGATACAATATTTGCACCGATGGCCATAAGAGCAACGAACATGGCAGCTAATGCTAAATCTAAAACATGTAATCTTCTCATAATGTTAACCTCCTGTTGTTTTTAGGTTAACATTATCGTAGCTAAAATATTTACTTGTTGTCAATCAAAATATTTTGATAAGAAGGCTTTAAATAGTCTCTTAACAACGTATATGGAATACGAAATTGCGGAATTCCACTTGAATACGGAGCAATCTCATATAAAGGGAAATAAATGACGAGATTGTCTGGCTCTAAAAAGAAGTGAAACTTTTTCATACTTATTACCTTTTCAGTTGCATCAGGAAAATAAATACTTTCATTTTGTTTAATTTGTCTTACAATCTCTGCACGGATTACATCTTTATATTTATCTTTTTGTTGAAATAAATCGTCTAAGTGCAGTAGCTTTTTTTCTTTTAAATCAAATGTATTTGCCTTCCACGTATAAAGACCGTGTGCTCCGCCAGTATATTGATAGTAATTCACATATAGGCTAAGAAAAGGTGGTTTGTTTAAAGAGACTTTATAATCAACATTTGCTACGTACGGATGAAATGGTGTACTAGATCCTTCTGTCTCTTTATAGTATTTTTTTGCTTCTTTTTCTAATTTGTTTTTAAATTTGTCAGTGGATTTTTTGTAGTATAAATTGAGCTTATTTTGAAATGTAGAGTCAGAAAAGTTGTGAAAAGAAGGCCTATTTATTTGATATTCTATATAAGGTTTCTTACCTTTTTGCGTTACAGTCTTAACATCGATTGTCAGGTTAGATGCTTTGGCTGTTATTGCACAATTTGGTACAATAGTCAGCAAGGAGAACATAAGCAGTAATATACAAAATTTCTGTTTCATTTAGGTGAAGCCTCCTTATATAAGTGTTATAAGTAGTTTGAAAATAAATAGGTAAAATTATACAT
Organism: Bacillus sp. AR8-1; assembly: GCF_008042345.1. Classification (NCBI taxonomy): domain Bacteria; kingdom Bacillati; phylum Bacillota; class Bacilli; order Caryophanales; family Bacillaceae; genus Bacillus; species Bacillus sp. AR8-1. The sequence continues at coordinate 17,856 of NZ_QNUB01000015.1, read as the reverse complement.
TTAATTAAAGCAAGAGAAGGAGGAAGCGATATGGCAAAAACTTTAATGGATTCACTTGGAATTGAGTTGTTAGAGATGACAGAAGATAAGGTGGTTGCTACGATGCCTGTTGATGAGCGTACGCATCAGCCATTTGGATTTTTACATGGCGGTGCATCGGTTGCATTAGCAGAAACAGTGGCAAGTGTTGGTTCATACAATTTAATTGATCAAGAAAAATGTATTTGTTTCGGATTAGAAATTAATGCAAACCACATTCGCTCAAAGAAAGATGGAATTGTAACAGCGATCGGAACACCGATACATAGAGGACAATCGACAATGGTTTGGGATGTTCGTATTATTGATGAAAATGATGATTTACTATGTATATCAAGATGTACAGTAGCAATTAAAGAAAAACGTGAAAAGTAAAAAAGAGGCGCTCTTATGAGCAGCCTCTTTTTCTTATAATTAGAACTGGATTTTCTTCTCTAAGAAACCTTTTAGTTCGCTAATTGGCATACGAACTTGTTCCATTGTATCACGGTCACGTACTGTAACAGCTTTGTCTTCAACTGAGTCGAAGTCGTATGTGATACAGAATGGTGTACCGATTTCGTCTTGACGACGGTAACGTTTACCGATAGAACCAGTTTCATCAAAGTCTACCATGAAGTCTTTAGCTAATTCTGCGAATACTTCAGTAGCACCTTCAGATAGCTTTTTAGATAATGGTAAGATAGCTGCTTTGTATGGTGCTAAAGCAGGGTGGAAACGAAGAACTGTACGAGAATCGTTTTCTAATTGCTCTTCTTCATATGCATCACATAAGAATGCTAATGTTACACGGTCTGCGCCTAAAGATGGCTCGATGCAGTATGGTACGTAACGCTCATTCGTTTGTGGATCGATATAGTTAAAGTCTTCGTTTGAGTGTTCCATGTGACGTTTTAAGTCGAAGTCTGTACGAGATGCAACGCCCCAAAGTTCGCCCCAACCGAATGGGAATTTGAATTCAATGTCAGTTGTTGCATTACTATAGTGAGATAACTCTTCTTCACCGTGGTCACGAAGACGCATGCTCTCTTCAGTCATACCAAGTGAAAGTAACCAGTTTTTACAAGTTTCACGCCAGAATGCGAACCACTCTAAATCTTCACCAGGCTTACAGAAGAATTCAAGTTCCATTTGTTCGAATTCACGTGTACGGAATGTGAAGTTACCAGGTGTGATTTCGTTACGGAAACTCTTACCGATTTGGCCAATACCAAATGGAAGCTTTTTACGCATAGAGCGTTGAACGTTTTTGAAGTTTACGAAAATACCTTGTGCTGTTTCAGGACGAAGGAAGATTTCGTTTGTGCTAGACTCTGTAACACCTTGGAATGTTTTGAACATTAAGTTGAACTGACGGATTTCAGTGAATTCTTCACTACCGCAATCAGGACATTTTACTTCATGTTCTTTCATTAAGTCAGCCATTTGGTCGAAAGTAAGACCATCAACAACCATTTCGATGCCTTTTGCATCTAAAGCATCCTCAATTAATTTGTCAGCACGGTGACGAGCTTTACATTTTTTACAGTCGATCATTGGATCGTTGAAGTTACCAACGTGACCAGAAGCGATCCAAGTTTTAGGGTTCATTAAAATAGCTGCGTCTAAACCAACGTTGTATGGAGATTCTTGAATGAATTTTTTCCACCAAGCTTTTTTAACATTATTTTTTAATTCGATTCCAAGTGGACCGTAATCCCAAGTGTTTGCAAGACCACCGTAAATTTCAGAACCAGGGAAAACAAAACCGCGATGTTTCGCTAAGTTTACAACTTGTTCCATTGAATACATAAGAAAATCCTCCTTTTGAAAGTTAACGTATTGGCGATGACATACTCTGATACTTTGGAAACGAGCAGTATAGCTAAAAAGAACATAAAAAAACGCTCATCCCAAGGCTTATTTGCCTAGGGACGAGCGTTTGCCCGCGGTTCCACCCTAGTTGATACACAAAAGGTGCATCCACTTTATCATGTATTGCTCGGGACTGCCGTTTCCTTGCGGCTTCAGGCTTTCACTATCCCTGAATCGCTTTTTATGCAAGTACTTATAAGTCCGTCATCGCTACTTATATTAGTAATAATGAACATATTCTAACACGTTCTTTTTTAAATCTCAATAGAGGAACGCGTCTATCTATGATAGAGTCTCGCCTATTTTTTCATTATTTATTCCGTAATTTTCTTTAATATGCTTAATTGCTTCACGCTTACTTAATGGAGCGAGCTCGTTGTTTTGCACGTATTCCCAAACTACATCCGGATTTGTTTTTGCATATTCACGAAGGACCCAGCCAATCGCTTTTTGAATGAAAAATTCTTTTGAAGAATGTAGTTGTCCAATAATCCAGAAAAGAAGTTCTTCATCCATCTTTTGTTTATATTTCAGTTGGAATAAAATAGCGGCGCGTTGTAACCATATGTTATCTGATGCAATCCATTTTGGAATATAAGCAGAAATCAATTCTGGGTGTTTTAAAAAGATAGTACCTAAGAATGTAGGGACGATGCTATCGACAGAGTCCCACCAAGATTTTGTGACAATAAGTTCTTCTAAGAAGGGGATATGAGTTTCGTTTATATGTTTTTTATATTTTTGCATAATATCAAGTGCGGCCGCTTGGAATTCACGTTCTGGTAAGTCCCAAAGCTCACGTACGATAATTTGGAAGTCTTTTTTATCTGGGAGAGTATGTATTTGAATGATGTCTTTTAATAATTGGCGTCTTTCCGGTGTTTGAATACCTAGAAATGGGAAGTGATTTTTCATATAACGAGCCATAGGTTCTGCTTTTTCAGGATTTTTATGAGCTGTGAAATGCTCTTGTAATGCTTTTACAAATGGATGCATAAGTGTTTCTCCTCTCTTATTCTCTATCTTCTCTTATTATACAAAGAGTTTGGATAAATTTTAAAACATAACTTGCAATGTAATGAAATATGTTGAAAGTAGAGAGGAGAGGATAAGATGGAGGATCAAGGCGTACTAGCAGGTTTCTTTGCTCTTAGTTTTGCGTTTATTCTTGTTATATTGATTTGGGCAATTATTTCATATTTGTTAACGGCTTTTGCACTTTATTCGATGGCGAAAAATGATGGTGCAACGGACGGGGTGCTTGCGTTTATTCCGTTTTTGAATAGTAAGACGTGGGGTGACTTAGCGAAAGATAAATTACCAGATTTTTTGAAAGAAGAAGCAGGGTGGAAAGTGTTCGGTATATATGTTGCATGTTTCATTTTTAATTTCGTACCAATTATAAGTTTACTAGCAACAGCTGTATCGATTGTATTGTCTATTTATCTTATCTACGCTATTTTAGACAGATATGGAACGAACTCTATATTATTTACGATTATTCATGTAATCACATTTTCGGTGTTCTTACCGATTCATTTATTTATTATTCGAAATGAACCGGTGAGATATAAAGAGTAGATTTTTCGTTTTTGTTGATAAGTCGATATATTTTAGATATAAGTAAAAAAGCGCCCTGATTATCAGAGCGCTCTTTTTACTACATAAGGTAGCGTAAATAAATATAAATGTGAGAAATGATTAATGAAACGATCATAATTGGGAAACCGACTTTTAGGAATTCCATGTAACTAAATTTATGTCCTTCGCGGCTCGCAATACCTGCAACGATTACGTTAGCAGAAGCTCCGATTAATGTTCCGTTTCCACCGAGACAAGCACCTAGTGCTAATGCCCACCATAATACATCGATTTGTGCGTCAGATGGTGATAAGCCTAGCCCAACTGCCATATCGTTAATAAGTGGAATCATTGTTGCGACGAATGGGATGTTATCAATTGTTGCAGAGGCGATACCAGATACCCATAAAATAAGGATGGATGCGTAAGAAATATCTCCGCCTGTTATACCAATTACTTTTTGAGCTAACATTTTGATAAGACCGATATCGATAAGTCCTCCAACAAGTACGAATAGCCCTGCGAAGAAGAAGATTGTTACCCACTCTACGCTTGCAAATACTTCTTCAATTTCATGCTCTTTCACACCAATTAACATAAGTACAGTAGCACCAGTTAAGGCAATGATAGCCGCATCAATATGGAAAATAGAATGAGTCATGAAACCTACAATCGTAAGTCCAAGCACCGTTAAAGATTTTTTCATTAATACTGGATCTTTAATGTATTGTTTTTCATCTAAGCTCATTAATTTTTTAACTTGTACAGGATCGGCAATTAATTGTTTACGGTACATGAAGTAAAGTATTGTTGCTGTAACTCCAATAATAATAATTACGATTGGTGCTAGATTCAATAGGAAAGCATTGAAGTCTAAATGCTTATTGGCAGAACCAATCATAATGTTAGGTGGATCACCAATTAATGTTGCCGTTCCCCCAATGTTTGAAAAAATAATTTCAGAAAGTAAATATGGAACAGGATTTACTTGCAGTATGCGCGTAATAGATAAAGTAACTGGAACAACAAGAAGTACAGTTGTAACGTTATCTAAAAATGCGGAGCCAAGCGCGGTAAGTAGGGAAAGGGAAATTAAAATTTTAATTGGATTTCCTTGTGCCCCTTTTGCTGCTTTAATGGCAACGTATTGGAAAACACCTGATTTACTCGTAATGTTCACCAAAATCATCATACCGATGAGTAGCGTAATCGTTCCCCATTCAATATGTTTCGTAAAGGCATTATGTAAATCGACGACCCCCACAATTACCATGAATGCTGCACCAAGAAGTGCGATGACAGCGCGATTAATTTTTTCAGAAATAATAATGGCATATGTAATTAAAAAGACTGCGATAGCAAAATAATACTGCCAGTTAGCGAGTTCTTGCGTTGTTTCGTGCAAAAATCTCATCTCCTTTCATTCATTTTTCTTAGTGTGTCAAATATTAACTAGATGAAACACACATAACGTCATTATAAAGTAGAAAAACTGCGGATGTAAATGAAAGGAGGGATTTTGTCATATTTTCTGCATAGGTCATTTTTTCTTATTTTTTAAAATATTTGTGGGCATTTGACATATATATAAGATACATCCAATCTGAATATTTAAAATGGAATTAGCATTCGAGCTTGTTCGTGTAGGAGTGTCAAATAGAAAGGAATGATAAAAATGATAAGGAAGGGATCGTATGGATGAACAACGATTTTTATTTTTAGACTTTGAGTTTACGATGCCCCAGCATAGAAAGAAACCGAAAGGATTTTTTCCGGAAATTATTGAGGTAGGACTCGTTTCAGTTGCTGGCTGTAAGGTGGAAGATACGTATTCATCACATGTCAGGCCGAAAACATTTCCCTCTTTAACGGATCGATGTAAGAAGTTTTTAGGAATAAAACAAGAAGTCGTGGATAAAGGGATTTCATTTCCTGAACTCGTTAAGAAGCTTGCGGAATACGAAACGAAATGTAAACCGACAATTGTAACGTGGGGAAATATGGATATGAAAGTGCTGAAGCATAATTGTGAAATGGCAGGGATAGCTTTTCCATTCTTCGGACAGTGTCGTGATTTATCGCTTGAGTATAAGAAGTTTTTTGGAGAAAGAAATCAAACAGGATTATGGAAAGCAATTGAGGCGTACGGAAAAGTAGGGACAGGGAAGCATCATTGTGCGCTTGATGATGCGATGACGACGTACAATATTTTTAAACTAGTAGAAAAAGATAAAGAGTATTTAGTAAAACCAGCACCTCCAACATTAGGAGAACTCGTTGATTTTTCAAAAGTGTTAAAGAAAGTGAGCACACAGTAACGACCAAATTGCACATTATGTAATTTGGTCGTTTTGTTTTTTAAAGTTTGTAGTCTTTCTTTAACTGTTCTAATGTTTCTAGACTACGCTCTGCAAAAGGTGAATCATCTTCAGAAAATGAATTCATTTGGGTTTCTAATGCTAATTTTAGTGACTCGGTATAATCCGGAATTTCTCCTTCATATTTTTTCACCATTTGCTCTGGAATGTTCGTCTGTTCACGGAAAGCTAAAGCGCGTCTTTCATGGAAAAATGGTACGTCAGCTTGTTTTACGTTATGTAAGTCACCTTGCACCGGATGTTTTAAAACAGCTAATACTTTTACGACGTAACTGCCAGGGCGGCTATTTGTAACTTCGCCGATGTATTTGCCAGTTTTATAAATACCAGTAACGATTTCACCAATTTCAAATGTTTCTCTCATATTTTTCACCTCAAGTTTATAGTAAGGAAAGTAGGAGAAGGAGTCAAAGAAATCATTCACTTTCGGAACGCCCCCTTGAGAATATGGATAGGTTCCACTATAATTTAAAGTTATATAACAGAAAATTCTGATGTTTTACAAATCCTATAATAAGGAGTGTTCTATATGATGCCTTTATATTTTCCGGAAGATAAAACAGAATATATTATTCCAGGGATTGTTTGCGTGCTATTTATAATTGGTGCCGTTGCTACGTGGCGTATGTTCATTCGTGTATCAAAACGCGAAGCGGAGCGATTACAGAAAGTTGAAGAAAAACTATTAGCTGAAAAGAAACAGTAACGCATTTTTGTATGTTTCCCTCTATGCTCGGACAATCTAAGGGCAGAATATATTTTGGAGGGAATGGAATGAAGAAACGGCTTTTTTTCAGTTGTTGTTTATTATTTCTGATGGCAGGTTGTGACCAAGGAAAGCCGAAAGAAATTGAAGTGAAATTACATAATGCTTCAGGAGATGAAGTAGGGACTGCGAAAGTAGTGCAGCAAACAAGTGGCGTGAAAATTACGATTAAAGGAGAAGGTTTCACGCCAGGACCACACGGACTACATGTACATGAAATCGGAGAGTGTAAGGCACCTCGTTTTGAATCATCCGGGAATCATTTTAATCCTGATGATAAAAAACATGGTCTTCTTAATCCGAAGGGTGCAGAAAACGGTGATTTACCGAACGTAGTTGCAGATGGTTCTGGGAAGATTAAAGCGGAAATCGATGCACCTCACATCACACTTGAAGAAGGAAAAACGACGATTCATAGAAAAGATGGAGCGTCTATTATTATTACAGAAAACCCTGATGATGGTATGACACAACCGACAGGTAAATCAGGCGATCGAATTGCTTGTGGTGTAATTGTAAAAAAAGCAGCGGATATGAAGAAAAAGTAAAAGCTACCGTGCTGGTAGCTTTTTTTGTGTAGTATAAGTGAAAATATATCAGCGATTATTGGAATATATCGAATGTAACTCAAATTATATCGGCGATTATTAGAATATATCGACCGTAACTTGAAATATATCAGCGATTATTGAAATATATCGACTTACCGATAAAATAGGACAAAGGAGTCTGTCCAAGAATGATTAGGGGACAGACTCCTCTATTATTATGAAAATGTATGACGCAGTCTGTTCAAAATTTCTTCTAAAACAGATCGTGGACAGCCGATGTTAATTCGAATATGTTCTTCGCCACCTAACCCATATTTCTCACCAGGTTCAACGATGAGTTTTCCTTTTTCCTCAAGTAATGCAGTACGCTCGTTTTGAGAAAGCTTTAGACGAGAACAATCAATCCATAATAAAAAGCTACCTTCTGGCTTTGTTACGGAAAGAGCAGGTATGTGAGTTTTAATATATTCACAAGCAAATTGAGCATTATCTTCTATATATAATCGAATTTCGTTTAACCAATCATTACATTCTGTATAGGCACTTTGCATCGCTGTGTAGGCAAAGATATTTAACCCGTGGAAGCCTTGTCTATATTGGATAGCTGTAAAGGCGTGACGGAGTTTTTCGTTTGGAATGATAATAATCGAAGCTTGTAATCCAGCGATATTAAATGTTTTACTTGGAGCCATACAAGTGATAGTGCGCTCTGCTAATTCTTCAGATAAGGAAGCGAACGGCGTATGTGTATGTTCTGCATAAATGATATCGGAATGAATTTCATCCGCGACAACGATAACGTCATATTTAGTACATAACGATCCGAGCTGCACAAGTTCCTCTTTCGTCCAAACGCGTCCGATTGGGTTATGAGGGCTACAAAGAAGCATGAGTTTGACACCTTGCTGAAACTGCTTTTCTAAATGCTCGAAGTCTATCACATATGTATCATTTTGTTTCTGTAATGGACTCACGCATAACTGCCTGTTGTTTGTTGTGACCATTTCGAAAAATGGAGGATAAATAGGTGGTTGTACGAGAACGGATTCGTTTTCTTTTGTGAAAGCCTGTATGCTCGTACTAAGAGCTGGAACGATCCCCGCGCTAAAAACAATCCATTCTTTTTGAATGTCCCAGTTATATTGTTTTTTTGTCCAGTTACAAATAATATCTCCAATATTTTCGGGAGGAAGTGTATAGCCGAAAATAGGATGCTCAATACGTTTCTTTAAAGCAGTTTGAATTTGTGTTGGTACTTCAAAATCCATATCAGCAATCCAAGCATGGATAAGTTCTTCGTTTTTATATGTATCCCATTTTATACTATGCGTTCCACGTCGATTGATTGCTTTATGAAATAGTTGCATACGTTTGCCCCCTTCTTCTGTAAAACCAATAAGTTATGAAAGTTCTCTCTCTTCTTATAGAATAGCTGATGTGATAGGATAAAGAAAAGTATTAAAAAGTGAAAAGGCGGGAAGCGAATGGGTACATATGAAAAGATGATAGAGGTTGTGAAGAATTGGGATCCGTTTCAAATGGGACCGGAGTTTTATGAAACAGAAGCGAGCGATGTTGTGAACGTCATAAGTGTGTTTGATGATCCAAAATACATCGCAAAGAAGATTCAACATATATACTTTATGTCTTTTGAGGAAGTACCTGCGCTTGAAAAATGTGAGAAATTAGCTGTGGAATTACTTGTAATAAAAGAAGACGGAAGCTGTTCATTATAGGCTGTCGGAATTTCCGACGGCCTTTTTTATATTATCCCGCTATTTGCCGGGCAGTAAGACCCCCACCTCAAAATTCAGCAGAAGCAAAGAAGTTAGGTGGGGGCTAATTAAAGTTTCACTTTATTGCGCAGAAAAAGCGATAATTTCTTCATAAACATGTTCAGGCTTTTCTTCAGGTAGTAAATGTCCTGTATTTTCGTAAGAAATAAATTTTGAATTCGGTAAATCTTTGTGTAGACGATGACCTACATGTACAGGGACGACGCGGTCTTTTTCACCCCAAATGAGTAGTGTAGGTGTTTCGATTTTTTGTAATTCAGTTGAAGATAAGTCACCTTCACGGTCTCGTATCATGCGAGTTAAAGCGGGAAATATACGGTCGTCATAAAAAGGAGCGGAGTAACCTTTTTTCATTTCATCGTCAATTAATGAGTGATCATGAACGACATTCATTAAGTTATGAACAATACCGCGTCTAATAATCCAGTTCTTTACGTATAAATGAAAGAACGGTAAATAAGAAGAGTATAGTAAAGGTAAGGTTGCGCGTGCTAAATAGCTAGAGCTGCATAGTAAAATCGTTTTTGAAATGAGTTCAGGACGTATACGGTTTACATAGAGAGAAATTTGCCCACCCATAGAGTGCCCAACTAATACAATGTTTGAGAGAGATAAATGTTCAATTAAATCAATAATAATCGTTGCTAAATTGTGATAAGAATACTTAAACAGATGAGACTTATCACTTTTTCCGAACGGTGGTAAATCAAGAGCAATCACTGTTCCTGCTTTCGATAGTAAGGGAATGAGACGACGGTAACTGAATGAGGAAGATAAAAAGCCGTGAACGAGTACGAAAGTAGGACGTTCTGTTTTGTTATCGTGTTCATACAATTCGTAATGAATAGTAGTGCCGCGAGTGGAAAAAGTGAAATAAGGACAAGTATATTCGTGATTCATTTTTTGTCACTCCATTGATTTTTGTTCATATCATCTCCAAGGAAGGAGAAAATATGTTAACAAAAAAAGGCAAGATGACGATGTCATCTTGCCTTTCGTTTATTCAGTATTACCCGCGAACAATATTAGGCGGTGTTTTTCCTTGTAATCCTGCAACTAAATTTTCAGCGGCGGTCATAGCCATTTGCTGCCTAGTTTTTAATGTTGCAGATCCGATGTGTGGTAAAGTCACAACATTTTGTAATGATAAGAGTGAATTATCTTTTTGAATCGGCTCTTGTGTAAATGTATCAATACCTGCTGCAAAGATTTTCTTTTCTGTTAAAGCATGGATTAACGCTTCTTCATCTACTGTTTTCCCGCGAGAAGCATTAATGAAGATTGCTGTTTCTTTCATTAATGAAAATTCCTTTTCTCCGATAAGGTGATATGTTTCATCTGTTAATGGAGTAAGAAGAACAATAAAGTCAGACTGCTTCAGTAGCGTCTGTAAATCACAATATGTAGCATCGAATTTTTGCTCAGCTTCTTCTTTACGACGGCGGTTATAGTAAAGAACATTCATATCAAATCCGAATTTTGCTCGTTTTGCAACGGCTTCTCCAATTCGGCCCATACCGATAATACCAATTGTGCTATGGTGTACATCGAGTCCGAAGTGTTCTTTTCCGATTTCAGCGTTCCATTCACCATTTTTCACGTAAGAATCGAGTTCGCAAACGCGGCGCCCAGCTGATAGCATAAGGGCGAAAACGAGATCAGCTACTGTATCATCTAATACATATGGTGTATTCGTTCCGATAACATTTCGGTTTTTCATCGCTTGTAAATCAAAATTATCGTAACCGACAGAAATGTTGCTCACTACTTTTAAGTTAGGAGCCACTGTCAGTAATTCTTCATTAATAGCAGATCCGAAATTTAATAACCCATCTTTATCTTGTATTTTCTCTAATAGAACATCACGAGGTACTTTCTCATTTTGATCCCATTTTTCATAATCACAGTGTTCTGATAAATAGTTTTCTACAAATGTTGGAACTGGTTCAGCAATATAAACTTTTGGTTTCACGGTTCCATCCCCTTTCGCTTTATCACGCATTTTTCCGCTGATTAAAGTTTCACTTTATTTTGACATAATTCAATAGAAAAATCTTCTTTTCAAACTGGAAAGGGTATTTGTATAATTTAAACACAAACGAAAAGGAAGGATGATTTATATGGTGACAGAAAAAGAATTAGAATTATTAGCTTGTCTTGAAAAGAGTAGTCGATTATCTGTAGATACATTAGCGAAGCTGTTAAATATAGAGGTAGAAGAAGTAAAGAAGATGGTTGCGAGGTTAGAAAATGAAAAGATTATTGTGGATTATGTAACACATATTGATTGGACGAAGGTGAAAGAACATACAGGTTTAACGGCAATGATCGATGTGAAAGTTACGCCAAAGCATGGCGTTGGGTTTGATGCGGTTGCTGAACAAATTTATCGTTATTCAGAAGTGAAATCCGTTTATTTAATGTCAGGGACATATGATCTTTCTATTACATTAGAAGGGAAAACGATGGGAGAAGTAGCGATGTTTGTTTCTGAGAAATTAGCAACAATTGAATCTGTTGTTTCTACAACTACTCATTTCATTTTGAAGAAGTATAAACATGAGGGCGTTATTTATGAAAAAGACGATGATGATAAGCGAATTGTGGTGACACCATGAAGCAATTTGAACTATCTAGATCAGCAGAATCTTTAAAACCATCGGGTATTCGAAAATTTTTTGATTTAGCAGCAAATATGAAAGGTGTTATTTCCCTCGGGGTAGGAGAGCCGGATTTTGTTACACCTTGGAATGTAAGGCAAGCATGTATTCGTTCTTTGGAACAAGGGTATACGTCATATACAGCAAATGCAGGATTATTGGAGCTCCGTCAAGAAATAGCAAAGTATCTAAAAAAACACTTTGCAGTATCTTATGATCCAAGTGATGAAATCATTGTTACAGTTGGAGCGAGCCAGGCGTTAGATGTAGCGATGCGCGCCATTATAAATCCTGATGATGAAGTGCTCATTATTGAACCGAGCTTCGTTTCTTATGCACCACTTGTGACATTAGCTGGAGGAGTTCCGGTTCCTGTGGCGACTACGTTAGAAAACGAGTTTAAAGTACAACCAGAACAAATTGAAGCAGCTATTACAGCGAAAACAAAGGCAATTTTGCTTTGTTCACCAAATAACCCGACAGGTGCAATGCTAAATAAATCCGAGCTTGATGAAATAGCAGTGATTGTTGAGAAGTACAATTTAATCGTATTATCTGATGAAATTTATGCAGAACTTGTATACGACGAAGTATATACAAGTTTCGCGAGTATTAAAAATATGCGTGAGCATACGATTTTAATTTCAGGATTTTCAAAAGGATTTGCGATGACAGGATGGCGCCTCGGTATGATTGTAGCTCCTGTTCAATTTTCAGAATTAATGCTCAAAATCCATCAGTATTCAATGATGTGTGCACCGACGATGTCTCAGTTTGCAGCACTTGAGGCGTTACGCGCAGGGAACGATGAAGTAATTCGAATGAGAGATAGCTATAAGAAGCGTCGTAACTTCATGACGACATCTTTCAATGAAATGGGCTTAACGTGTCATGTGCCGGGCGGAGCATTTTATGTTTTTCCTTCTATATCTTCAACCGGATTATCTTCAGCGGAATTTGCAGAACAGTTATTGTTGGAAGAAAAAGTGGCCGTTGTCCCTGGTAGCGTATTTGGCGAAAGTGGTGAAGGATTTATTCGTTGTTCATATGCGACGTCGCTTGAACAACTTATGGAAGCGATGAAGAGAATGGAACGATTTGTAGAAAATAAAAAAAGGACAAAACGTAATACGTTTTGTCCATAAAAGGGGGGGAATACTAGAAAGCCATGTGTTAGTAGTCTATCCCAATATTGGAGAATTATACTTCTTTAAGGGAAATTTTTCATGAATTTTGAATGAGTTCTGTCATAGTGGTATAATTTACTAATATAAGGTATACGCATTCTAGATATAATTATCTAGAATGCGTACTAACCAATCGGATATTTAAAATAAATATATCTGCTTTGCTCTCTATAATTGTAGAGAGAATGGTAAACGTATGGGAGTGTTTCATATGTCAGAACAATATACAACAGGAGTGGTTGTAACAGGGAAAGTGACTGGAATTCAAGATTACGGTGCATTTGTAGCGTTAGATGCAGAAACACAAGGACTTGTGCATATATCTGAAATTACAAATGGATATGTAAAGGATATTCATGACTTTTTAAAAGTCGGCGATACAGTAGAAGTAAAGGTACTTTCAATTGATGAAGAGCACAGAAAAATGAGTTTATCGTTAAAAGCGGCGAAAAGAAAACAAGGAAGGATTCTTATACCGAACCCATCTGAAAACGGGTTTAATACGCTGCGAGAAAAGTTGGCAGAATGGATTGAAGAGTCCGAGTTAACAAAGTAAAAGAGGAACGCATATGAGCGTTCCTCTTTTACTTTATCTTATGATATATATTTGCAAATATGATTGCATGCAATCATATTCGTATGTCGGAGGTGAAAGGACATACTGATTATCGAATTTCGTTTGTTTCTGGGTGCGTACCAAGATTTTCAGATGGTTTAAACAGTAAACCAAGGTTGATAAGCCCAGATATACCAACGATGCCGTAAATAATACGTGCAAGAGCTGAATTTTGTCCGCCGAAAATGGCTGCTACTAAGTCAAACTGGAAAAATCCGATTAGTCCCCAGTTCACAGCGCCAATTACAGTAAAGACTAATGCGATACGTTGCAAAGTACTCATGAAAAAGCCCCCCTTAATTGTGAAGCATGAGCAAGCGATGAGTTAATTAACTCTTTTATAGAATGGGGTAGTTATGTTGTTTTTATACATAAAAAATGTTCGAAAGAGGATGTATATACATCTATACCGAAAAATGCGAATTTTTATGCAAAAAATGAACTTTTTCTAAAAAATATATATTGGTTACGTTTACAATGGTTGAATCGCTTGATTTACAACTTCAGTTTCGCTAAAGTGAATACAGAAATACATATCCATAATTGGAGGGAAAAAGATGAGTACACATGTAACGTTCGACTATTCTAAAGCGTTATCCTTCATCGGTGAACATGAAATCACTTATTTACGTGATGCAGTGAAAGTAACACATCACGCAATCCACGAAAAAACTGGAGCTGGGAACGATTTCCTTGGGTGGGTAGACCTTCCGCTTCAATATGACAAAGAAGAATTCGCTCGCATTCAAAAATGCGCAGAAAAAATTAAAAACGACTCTGACATTTTACTTGTTGTAGGTATTGGTGGTTCTTACCTAGGAGCACGCGCAGCAATCGAAATGTTAAGCCATTCTTTCTACAACACGCTATCTAAAGAACAACGTAAAACTCCACAAGTGCTATTTGTTGGACAAAACATTAGCTCCACTTACATGAAAGATTTAATGGACGTATTAGAAGGTAAAGACTTCTCTATTAACGTTATTTCCAAATCAGGTACAACAACAGAGCCAGCACTAGCATTCCGTATTTTCCGTAAGTTATTAGAAGAGAAGTATGGAAAAGAAGAAGCTCGCAAACGTATTTATGCAACTACAGATAAAGCACGTGGTGCATTAAAAACATTAGCTGATAACGAAGGTTACGAAACATTCGTTATTCCAGATGATGTTGGAGGACGTTTCTCTGTATTAACGCCAGTTGGTTTATTACCAATCGCAGTAAGTGGCTTAAATATTGAAGAGATGATGAAAGGTGCAGCTGCTGGTCATGATGACTTCGGAACATCAGAACTAGAAGAAAACCCAGCTTACCAATACGCAGTAGTTCGTAACGCTTTATACAATAAAGGAAAAACAATTGAAATGCTTGTTAACTATGAGCCAGCACTTCAATACTTCGCTGAGTGGTGGAAACAGTTATTTGGTGAAAGTGAAGGAAAAGATCAAAAAGGTATTTTCCCATCTTCAGCAAACTTCTCAACTGACTTACACTCATTAGGTCAATACGTTCAAGAAGGTCGTCGTGACTTATTTGAAACAGTTCTTAAAGTAGGTAAATCTACACATGAACTAACAATCGAATTAGAAGACAACGATTTAGACGGATTAAACTACCTTGCTGGTGAAACTGTAGACTTCGTAAACACAAAAGCATACGAAGGTACATTACTTGCACATAGCGACGGGGGAGTACCAAATTTAATCGTAAATATTCCTGAATTAAATGAGTACACATTCGGTTACCTTGTATACTTCTTCGAAAAAGCATGTGCGATGAGCGGCTACTTATTAGGCGTAAATCCATTTGACCAACCTGGCGTAGAAGCATACAAGAAAAACATGTTTGCTTTACTTGGTAAACCAGGATTTGAAGAATTAAAAGCAGAATTAGAAGAGCGTTTAAAATAATAAAAAGCGACCGGATTCCGGTCGCTTTTTATTATTTTATCGAAAAGTCCATCAGTATATTCAAACTAGAGTGGGTATGCTAAAGGAAAAGTCTTGGAGGGATGGGCTTGATTCCGATTCAATCAAATTTAGAAGGACGTACATATGCGTTATATAAATTAGAAGAGGTTATGAAACCACTTGGATATAGTATTGGTGGTAATTGGGATTATGATAAAGGATGCTTCGATTACAAAATCGATGAAGAAGATGGGTATCAATTTTTACGAGTGCCGTTTACAGCAGTAGATGGTGAACTAGATGTACCTGGTGTAGTAGTCCGTCTTGAAACGCCGTATATTCTTTCGCACGTATATCAAGACGAACTAGATGATAATGTGAATACTTTAACCGCGGGAACGAGTGGGATGGATCAATTTGCTGAACCGAAAGATCCAGATGCAGAAGTGAAAAGAAAATATATCAATATTGGAAAAGTGCTCATGCGGGAACTAGAAAAACATTTTCTTAATGGTGAATAACAATGAGTACGTCGCTTTCGATAAGAATGAAGGTATGGACTGGGTTAATCATATATTGATCGTCGCGCTTTATACCTAGTAAGAGAATGTTTTGTTTTAAAAGGGTATAGCTACAATTTGCAAAGGTTTGTCCGGTGCAGGACGGAGAAAGCTCCATCAGTTGTAATTTATTATCAGAGATTTCATCGTAAAGTGAGAATAGTACACCTGAAATAGAAGGGAATAAAAGAGAAGCGGTAAATACATAACTCGTTAATTTATTTCCTTCTATAATTTCTGACGCGCCAGCTCTCGTTGCATTTTGAATTTGTTCAGTAGTAAGTAGTTCTGCGATGCAGTGAATGTTTGGATTGAGTCCTTTTGCAGTTAAAATATTTAAAATGGATTGTGTATCTGCTAAGCTTTCGTTCTTTTCTTTATCCGCTGTTATTAATATGGTGTGTGCCGTTTTAATATTAGCTTTTAATAAAGTTTGATCGTGGTGCGGACAACCTTTTATAAATTCTAAATGATGAAATGGTTTTGGGAGTAAAGAAAGTGTTTCATCAATTAAAACGATATCAAGGTTTGGTTGTAATACATGCATTTGCTTTACAACATGTTTTGCACGCTCATTCCAGCCAACGATAATCATATGACCGTTAGAGGTAGCGGCTTCTTCACCTTTAATTTTCATATATTGTTTACTGATCATCTCAGTAGCGAATAGAACCATATAATAAGAACAAAAGCCAGTTCCTAATAAAATAATACTTATACCTATTAGTTTTCCTATCGTTGTATGAGGAGCAAAGTCTCCATATCCAACTGTAAAAATGGTAACGATTGACCACCAAATTCCGTCAAACCATGTAGTGAAATGAGAGGGTTCTAATCTATGTATAAGAAAACCAGAAAAAGCAGTGAATACAATAATAAAACAAATTAAACGAAAAATAATGGAATCACGAAATGTATCTACTAAATTCGGACGGGATTTCAATAGTAAATTCCTCCTTGTTTTGCAGGACTACATTCATTGTTACCATTATAGAAAAAAGAAAAACTCTCTAATTAAAGAGAGTTTGTTTTATGCTACATACTTTCCACTTCAGTTTGTTGGACACTTTCAAGATGTTGAAGAGCATAGTAAACATCAGCAGTAGGTCTTTTTTGATCAATGGACAGTTTAAGATGTAAATAGTGAGAACCGTTTTCTAATGTTTTAAGCTTCATATTCTTAACTTTTATATCCATTTCCTTTATTTCTTCAATTACAATTGGGATATTGTCCATATTTCGTACAACAAGTTTCACAGCGATATCACGTTGACGAAATGACCTAGGGCCTACATATTTCATCGCGAGTGGTATAAGTTCGACACTAATCATAAGGAAACACATTCCGAAAATCGCCTCGATATAGAAACCAGCTCCAACGGCAATACCAATACCAGAAGCACCCCAGATCATAGCGGCAGTCGTGAGCCCTGCAATGCTATCGTTGCCTCTTCTTAAAATTACGCCAGCACCTAAAAAACCAATTCCTGATACAATTTGAGCGGCAAGTCGAAGTGGATCCATATTCATATGATCGGTATGTGGTAAGTTATAAGCTGCTTTAATAGAAACAATCGTTAGGAGGCAACTAATAATAGAAATAACTAAACACGTTTTTAAACCAAGTGGTTTCCGTTTTAATTCGCGTTCTAAACCAATGGCAAACCCTAAAATAGCCGAGAGACCTAGTTTGATTAATAAATCGGTATAGTCCATATATATTCCTCCTTGTATGATATGGTATATGAATAAAACGCTTAGTATAGAAAGAAACGTTTTTTGATAGAGTAACTTTATATAAAATATATGTAGGAATTACTCATACATGAAAGAGATATTTCGTTTAAGTATATGATATTAAAAAAGAAATGTGGGCAGTTTTAAAAAAAGTTTATAAAAGGTGTTGCATTTCATTTTTCACCATGATATATTAATAACCGTCGCTGATGCGGAAACGC
>NZ_QNUB01000014.1:0-85671 GCF_008042345.1 Bacillus sp. AR8-1 | reverse complement strand
CCTATAGGGGATAATACCAATTAGCCCTCTTTTTTTATTTTCTTCTCACCTTTTCTTAATAACAAATAAAATTTAAATTTTATTTGTTATATTGTAATGAAAATCCGAAAAATCAACCCATTTTATTCAATAAAAAAGAGCACCACCCATACCTCATTATCCGTTTCTATAATATTCAAGTTTGATTAATAATAAAATTAAAGTATATGAACGTTACATGAAACACTTGTTAAGATAGCTCTCCTTCACACTATTTATTTCGCTGACGCTATATTATCAAAGCACACAATGATTAACTTTTTATACGGCTTATTTTAAGTGTGCTTGCCAATACTTTTACTTGTATGTTCTATACACTCATTCTCTACGGTATACTGATACCAACTTATATTTTTTGATGAGGGCCCATTTCCCTATATCCCTCTTTATTCCCATGTACTTTTTTTCTCAAATCCAAGCTAAATAATCTATATTGTTATCTTTTAAAATCAGCTCACTATCTGATTATATTAATAACCTATCACCTGGTAAAATCCTATTACCTAATTTATCTTCAATTGAATGGTCCATCATTTATACTTACGGATTGGCTTTCCCGTATCTATTGTGCATGGATATTGGATTTTCTAGCATCTAGCTCATTTCTTTAAAAATGTCGGATTTTTCGTCTATTATTAAATGAATAATGTTTGGAAGGGGATATAATATGACAGAAATTAAAGTAGGGCTTACACAATTTTTAGACTTCACACTGAAAGGTAGTACAGCTAAAACAACCTTTATAAAAAATCTAAAATCCCAACCTGAATATCAACCAGCTTTTGATTACTGGAAACAATTACGAGAAACTGTTATTAAATTTCATCAAAACAAACTATCTTTTGAATATTTCGAAACATTAGTACAAACGGTTGATCAGAAAAAAAAACAAAACTACATTGATGTCATAAAGCAATACAAAAAATTCATTAAAAATAAAGACATCTCTTGGTTTGATCCAGGTAAATCACATTGGAAATCAGATGATTTAATCGTCCGTTCATCACCTGAACTTGGCTTATTCATTAATAATGAGCCACATCTTATCAAATTGTTTTTCAAAGGAAAAAAAGAGCGAATTGATAAGTACAACATTAACTCGACACTTACACTATTAAATGAATCAACATTTTCAAATGAACGAAACGATGTGAATTATACGGTACTTAACATCCAAAAGAACAGAATGTATACGAATAACTCTATTAATAATAATCATTTAGTAGCGCTTAAATCAGAAGCTAACCAGTTTTGCTATATATGGAATAATCTATAAAGGTTACTATTCATCCCTTTTAATACCTTGTTGATGCATACTTTAGTTACAATTTTTACAGATTCATTCAGTTTCGTTTAATTAGGGCTCACCCTCTTATTCCTCAGAAACAATGCAGGTGGGCCTTTTTCAAAAATGGTTTCTTTGTCAGTTTTAACATACTAGCTCTCCCCCGAAACAGCTGCAATTGAAATTATTTTTGTTTTATTATTCACTATACCCACCAAGCCCCTTTTGTTAACATAATATAATTATAAATTACTATCGTTGCTACTTCTTCCATTCATATTCTAACATACTCATTTCCCATAAATTCCAATACGTTTCTCCTACTCTTTTTGACTCTCTTAATAAGCCTTCTTTTACAAACCCTATTTTTTCGTAACATGAAATGGCCGATATATTAAAATCATACACACCAAGAGTTACTCTATGTAGTTTTAATTCGTCAAAAGCAATATGAAGTACTGCTTTCATCATATGTTTTCCTATAGAACGTCCCCTCATCTTCGTATTACCAACTAATACTTTTCCAATTCTAGCGGACTTATTAATATTATCTATTTGCCCAAGCGAAATATGACCAATAACGTCTGAAGTCTCTTCATCTACCACTTTGAAAGCGAGTGTATTTGCACTTTCTATATACTTCTCTAATTGCTGTTCGTCTAAAGGGAATGTGAATGCATTTCCTGACCATTGTATTAGAAATTCTTCGGAATTAATCCAATTTATTAATTGTTTAAAATCAGATTTTTTAAAGGTTTTTAGTTTAATCACTTCCATGCTCCTTTCGTACATCATACTTTATAACCTCAAACTTATTTCTATATAAAGAATATATTCTCCTTTTATATGAAATTAAAATAAAGCCATTCATGTGAATGGCTTTACAAAAAAGCAGCATAATTATGCCTTGTTTGCTACATCAATACCATTAAAATCAAAGTCAGCAGTAACCGTTGTAACAGGTGGGAAAATTGCTTCAATTTTACAAATGGAAATAATTACTCCAACCGATCCAGGAATAGCCGCAAGCCTAACTACATCACAACTTACAGACGAAACAGTACCTACATAAGTACGTCCCTCTGTATTAATTTGAACTGTTCGATTAATTAATTTCTTAAGTTCATCTCTAATTCCTTGTACACAAGAATTATCACATTTCTCATGCTGTTCTTTTTTACACTCTTCGAATACTTCCCAACAATCATCTTGTTTACATGTACACTTCTTTTTACAATTATTAAATCGAGAACCCAATACCTCACCCCCTAATCCTTTCTATTAGTAAATTATGTCCACTAGCTTAAAAGGGTACGAGGCAAACACATAAAAAGAAAAAAACAAACAATTGTACCAAACCTTCTTTTCATTATTCATTATAAAAACAGACTTCTCCTAATTAAAATCTTGTTTAATGAGCGGCCGTGAATTTAGTCCTACTCCATTTAATGTTTAGACACCACTTTCTAAAACAAATCTTTTTCTTTTAATAAGACGCCCCTTAAAAACACACTAGATTTTCCCATTAACTCACATATACATAGACTTTATTTGTGGATTTCCCATTTTTCATTGTGAAATATACATTTAAAAAGCGTACTCGAAAATAAGATATTATTTGTAATCAGAACATTTTCTTCAATAAATGTTTATTGAAAAATACCATAACTAGTAGTAGTTCTCTCCACTTTCTCTTAAAAATTAGCATAGTTTGTATGAATTCTATATCGAGTAGAAGACACTCTATCATATAAAGATAAAATAGTAGGTTAATAAACAAGCCATTTTTTTATTAAAACATAGAATAATATGAACACTTTTGAAAGGAGGTAGAAATAAATGTCCTGGAAAAATGATTGCTGGAGTTCTCAGAAAAAGCATTGTTGTGATGATTGGTGGAAATCTAAAGAAAAGCATCATTGTGATGATGATTGGAGTTCTAAGGAAAAACATTGTAATGATGATTGGTGGAAATCTAAAGAAAAGTGTCATCGTGATGATGATTGGAGTTCTAAACGAAATAAGTGTCGTTGTAAATGTTTCTTTATTTGTTGCCATTGTAAAAGAAAAAATTGGTAATATTTTTAATGTCAACGTAAAGAAAAAAATATGTCTTTTGGAATCAATCAGGCTTTTCCGGAAAGTTGATCCCTCACCTACTTCCTTGCTTTCGCTGAATTTTTAGGTGGGGGCATTACTGCCCGGCAAATAGCGAGATAAATACTAGGATGTAATATATAAAAAGCTGACTGAGTATAGTCAGCTTTTTATATATTAATACGTAAAGGTTTAAACCGGCATATAAGCAGTCGCGCTTTGTCATCACCTTGTTGTTGTAAATTAGTATTTCTCCATTGAATAGACATTCCATAATATCGTATTTTGATTAAAACAAAAAACATACTTAACACCAATAGTAGAATTTTTCTTCTTCATCAAATTCACTTCTTTTCTTTTTATTAACATAAAAAAGGAGCTCTGTTTATATAGAGCTCCTTTCTAATTTTATAATTTACTAGACTGTAACCCTTGAATAAACGGTACTACTTCAGGATTTACAAGTGACGACAAATCACCTAATTCTTTTCCTAAATAAGCTGCTTTAATAACACGGCGCATTACTTTAGAATTACGTGTTTTCGGTAAATCTTCTACAACGTGGATGTCTTTAGGACACAACGCTTTTCCAATATGTGAGTTTACTAAACTCATTAATTCTTTCTTTAAATCTTCTGTAAATATTACCCCTTCTCGTAATACAGCAAAGCAATGACAAACTTCACCTTTCACTTCGTCAGGTACACCAATTGCAGCAGCTTCGATTACATCGTTATGTTTCACAAGAATAGATTCATATTCAGCAGGTCCAATACGTTTACCTGCAATATTTAACGTATCGTCTGAACGCCCTGTGATGATATATTGTTCACCATCGTAAATGACCCAGTCACCGTGGACCCATTTATTTTCAAAACGCGACCAATATGTGTTCACGTAACGTTCATCATCTTCCCAGAAGCTTTTCGTCATACCTACCCAAGGTTTCTCTAAGCATAATTCTCCGACTTCATCTCGAATTGGTTTACCTTGATCATCCAGTACGACAGCTGCCATTCCTGGTAAAGATGCGTTAAAACTAATCGGTGCGATTGGCTTAATAAGAACATTACCGAAAATCCCACCAGAGATTTCAGTTCCACCTGAGTAGTTACAGATTGGAACATTTCCTTTTCCAACTGTTTCAAACAGCCACATCCATGGATCAGGATTCCAAGGTTCTCCTGTTGATGCGAATACTTCCAAACTCTTTAAAGAATGTTTATTGACATACTCATCACCTTTTGCCATTAATGCTCGGATTAACGTTGGCGAAATACCTAGATGAGTAATTTCATATTTATCAACTGTCTCCCATAACCGGTCTGCTTCTGGGAAGTCTGGAACACCTTCGTACATAACCATCGTTGCTCCATTAATGAGTGAACCGAATAATAGAAACGGCCCCATCATCCAGCCCATATCAGTTACCCATAATACACGATCACCTTGTTTAATATTCATTCCAAATCCTGCATCAAAAGCTGCTTTCAAAGGAAATCCTGCATGCGTGTGTACTGTTCCTTTCGGCTTACCAGTCGTTCCTGATGTATAAATGAGCATTAATGGATCATCACTTTGCATTTCCTCGGCATGTATGAATGGTTTTTCTTTTTCTAGCGTACTCCACGAAAAGTCATAGTTATGTGGTATAAAATCATTTCCTGCATGACGAACGATAACAACTTTTTCAACAGTTGGGCAATGTTCACAAGCTTTATCTACTTCATCTTTTAAAGAAACAATTTTACCGCGGCGTGAAAATCCATCTGCGGTAATAATCATTTTTGAACCTGCCGCTTGCACACGTGTCATAACTGCATCAGACGCAAAGCCTGAGAATATTGGTGAAATAATTGCTCCAATTTTCATTACAGCTAGCATCGCAACAACTGTTTCTGGAATCATCGGCATATAAATTGTTACACGGTCACCTTTTTCAATACCCGCGTGTTTCAAACCATTGGCAACACGGCTTACCCAGTTATCAAGCTCTTCATATGTAAATGATTTTGAAGTTCCATTTTCTCCTTCGTACTGAAGTGCTGGCTGTATTCTTGTCTCTTCATCCGCAAGCCAGCGGGATAAAGCTGATTCTACAACGTTACATGTTCCGCCATTATACCACTGTGCAAACGGTGTACCATTTTCTAAATCTAACACTTCTGTATAAGGTTTCATCCATTGATAGCCAACTGCTTTTTCTGCCTCTCCCCAAAGCCAAGCTGTTTCCTCAATAGATTTATTATAAAAAGTTTCATAGTCTTCATATCCCAATGATTTCATCCAACTATATAAACGTGTTTTTTCCTTGTACTCTTCTGTTGGAAACCAAACTGCTTGTTTCAATGTTTTCCCCTCCTTAACTTTTTGAGCAAGAAAGCCCTAAATAGGGCTTTTAAACTGGATATACAGGATGTTTACGATCCGTGAATACTTGATATTTACTCATATACATTTCGAAACGTCCTTTTAACTCTTCACGTAAATTGTTTGGATGAACAATACCATCAATCACCATCTCTGATGCTAAATGATAAATATCAATATCTTTCTTATACTCTTCACGTTTTTCAGCAATGAAGCTAGCACGCTCTTCTTCTGGTAAAGCTGCAATTTTATTTGCATATACAGCATTGACCGCAGCTTCTGGACCCATTACCGCAATAGAGGCTGTCGGTAATGCCAGGCAGCAATCTGGTTCAAATGCTGGACCTGCCATCGCATATAAACCAGCACCATATGCTTTACGAACAACGATAGAAATCTTCGGTACAGTTGCTTCACTCATTGCAGAAATCATTTTTGCACCGTGGCGAATAATACCAGCACGCTCTACTTTTGTACCGATCATAAATCCTGGTACATCCGCAAGGAATAATAATGGAATATGATATGCGTCGCATAAATTAATAAACTTAGCAGCTTTATCAGCTGAATCATGGAATAATACGCCGCCCTTCATACGCGGCTGATTTGCAATAATACCAACTGGCTTACCATCAATACGTGCTAAGCCTGTAATTAGCTCTTGAGCAAATAATTTTTTTACTTCATAGAATGAACCTTCATCAATAACTCTATTAATGAGATCTTTCATATTGAAAGGAGCATTTTGATTTTCTGGAATGATTTGTTCTAACGTTTTATCGAATTGTTTCGGTTCTTGGGGTGTAACCAATGGAGTCTTTTCTAAGTAGTTATTTGGAAAATATGAAATGTATTGCCTTGCTTGTGTAATCGCATCTTCTTCTGTCTTACATAAAACATCTCCGCATCCTGATACAGAGCAATGCATACGAGCTCCGCCCATCTCTTCTAAAGTTACCTTCTCACCGATAACCATCTCAGCCATACGAGGAGATCCTAAATACATAGATGCATTTCCTTCTACCATCATTACAACGTCACAAAAGGCTGGAATATACGCACCACCAGCTGCAGAAGGTCCAAATAACAAGCATACTTGAGGAACTTTACCTGATAACTTCACTTGATTATAGAAGATTCTTCCTGCACCGCGGCGCCCTGGGAACATTTCTACTTGATCTGTAATACGTGCTCCAGCAGAGTCGACTAAATAAAATAACGGAACACGTAGTTTTTCAGCTGTTTCTTGAATACGTAAAATCTTTTCAACTGTGCGTGATCCCCATGATCCAGCTTTTACAGTAGAATCATTGGCCATTACACACGCAGTACGACCATGTATTTTACCCGTTGCCGTTACAACGCCATCCGCAGGTAAGCCTGTTTGTTCACAGTTAGCAAATAATGCATCTTCTACATATTCGCCATTATCAAATAGAAGCGCTAAACGATCTCGAACAAATAATTTTCCTTTTGCTTTATTTTGCTCATGATATTTCGGTGCCCCGCCTTGTTTAATTGTTTCAACTCGTTCTTCAAATGAATTAGATTGTTGTTTTTGGTCTAACATATTTACTCCCCCTTATACATCGGTTTGCGTTTTTCTTTGAATGCCTGTAATCCTTCTATTCGATCTTTCGTATGGATTACACCTTCATACGCTTGTTTTTCCATTTGTAATCCGGTATGTAAATCAACTTGAATACCATTTGAAATTGCCTCTTTTGCTAATCGAACAGCAATCGGTCCATTACTAGCAATTTTCTCTGCTATTTCAATCGCTTTCTCTTCAAGTAAATTAGCTGGTACAACAAATTCTACTAAACCGTATTCTTTTGCTTCTTGCGCTGAAATACGTCTACCTGTATAAATTAATTCTTTCGCTCTACCAACACCAATTAATCTCGGTAAGCGCTGTGTACCACCTGCTCCTGGTATAATTGCAAGTGTCGTTTCAGTAAGACCAAGACTTGCAGATTCAGCAGCAATTCTAAAATCACAAGCTAAACTTAATTCCGTACCACCACCAAGTGCAATTCCATTTATAGCAGCAATAACTGGCTGTGGTAATTGTTCAACCATCTCCATAGTAGTGCGAATCATACTAACAGCATGGCGAACTTGTTCTTCGTTCATATCGGCACGCTCTTTTAAATCTGCACCAGCACAAAATGCTTTTTCACCAGCACCAGTCAAAATAACTACACGCACGTTTGAATCTTCACTTATTTGAGTTAATATAGTTTGTAATTCATCTAATAATGCTAAAGATAATGAGTTTGCTTGTCTTTCACGATATAACGAAATCTTTACAACGTGAGGTGTTACATAATCAACTGAAATGTTTTGTAATTGTAGCATCTTCTCACCTACTTATCGTTTTATGTTGAAGCGCTCTATACACATGACTCGGTAATTGGATATTTAATTTACTTTGAATAAATTGACTTGCTCTCAATAACTTCTCTTCATCAATATTCGTTTGGACTCCTAACTTATGGAGCATATGTACTAGGTCATCAGTAGCAACATTACCTGATGCTCCTGGTGCATAAGGGCAGCCCCCGAGTCCACCACAAGAACTATCAAACGTTTTAATACCGTATTCTAATGATTTAACTACATTCGCTAGAGCCATTCCATACGTATTATGAAAATGCATTGCAAACTGCGAAGCATCATACTTCTTTAATAGATGTTCTAATACTTGTTCTACTTGTAATGGATTCGCTACACCGATTGTATCCCCAAGAGAAACTTCATAAATGCCGTATGAAAATAGTTGATTACATAATTCGTCAACTGCTGTGACACTTATATCCCCTTCATAAGGACATCCAAATACAGTAGAAACATAGCCTCTTACCTTTTTCCCTTCGAATAATGCCTGTTTTGTTATATCTTCAATTACAACTAATGCTTCTTTAATCGATTTATTAATATTACTTTTATTATGAGATTCACTTGCTGATAAAAAAACATTCACCTCATCTACATTTTGCAAAAAAGCTCGTTCCAAACCATTTTGATTCGGAACAAGCGCAGCATATGTAACATTTGGGTCCCTTTTCAGCTCAGAAAATACATCATTTGCATCTGCTAATGCAGGGACCCATTTTGGGTGAACGAATGAGGAAACTTCAACATACGACAATCCTGCTTCTGTAAGTAGTTGAATCCATTTTACTTTATCTTTTGTGCCAACAATCTTTTTTTCATTTTGTAAGCCATCACGTGGCCCGACTTCTTTAATGACAGCAAAATTAGGTAGTTTCAATTCGCTTCCCCCTATATCTCCCTATTCAATTTCTAATAATACATCTCCTTCATTTACAAAATCGCCTTCTTGCACATTAATTTTCATAACTGTGCCAGCTTCTTCTGAAATGATTGGAATTTCCATTTTCATAGATTC
This sequence comes from Bacillus sp. AR8-1, assembly GCF_008042345.1. Taxonomy (NCBI): domain Bacteria; kingdom Bacillati; phylum Bacillota; class Bacilli; order Caryophanales; family Bacillaceae; genus Bacillus; species Bacillus sp. AR8-1. Next base: position 76,465 of record NZ_QNUB01000014.1, on the reverse strand, counting down.
CAAAATGACGACATCCTGCTCTTCCTCTACTGTATCTCCTACTCCTACAACAATCTTCCAAACGTTTCCTGCCATCGATGCGTATACTTTCGTCATCATTTTTTCCCCCTTAATATTGTTAAATCTTATTTTTTAACGAGTTGTTTCGTTACAAACCCCGTTGTATAAATACCCTCTTTGAACACTTCGTCTTCCAAAACTTGCAGTAGCATTGGCGTGTTCGTTTTAATACCTTCTACTTTTAATTCTTCTAGAGCATCATGTAATTTCGAAATTGCTTCTTCACGAGTCTCGCCATGTGCAATGACTTTCGCAATCATTGGATCATAGAAAGGTGTAATCGTTACATGATTTTCTAAGAAGTGATCAATCCGTACATTTGACGGTAATGTTAAATCTGTAATTTTCCCAGGTGATGGGAAGAATGTTTTCGGATCCTCTGCATAAATACGAGCTTCAATGGCATGACCACTACGTTTTACATCATCCTGAGTAAATGATAGTTTCTCTCCACTTGCGATAAGGAGTTGCTGTTCTACAAGGTCTAATCCCGTAATTTCTTCTGTCACTGGATGCTCTACTTGTAATCTCGTATTCATCTCTAAGAAATAGAAGTTCTTCTGATCATCTACAAGAAACTCAACTGTACCTGCATTTGTATAGCCAAGTGCTTTGGCAGCTTGTACAGCAACTTCTCCCATCGCCTTTCGTGTACCTTCATCTAAAAATGGTGAAGGTGCTTCTTCGATTACTTTTTGATTTCGGCGCTGTACCGAACATTCACGCTCCCATAAATACACTGTGTTACCATGTGTATCTGCTAAAAGCTGAATTTCAATATGATGCGCATCTGCTATATATCGCTCTAAATACATTTCTCCGTTACCAAAGAAGTTTTGCGCTCTTGTTTTATTACTTTCAAACGCTTTGGTGAGCGTTTGCTCAGTTTCCATCAACTGCATACCAATGCCTCCGCCGCCTGCGGATGCCTTAAGCATTAAGGGATAACCAATTTGTTTTGCAATTTCAATTGCTTCTTCAGCAGTTTCAATATTTGTAGTAATACCTGGGACTACTGGGACATCTGCTGCTTGCATTGCGATACGTGATTCGATTTTACTTCCCATCTTCGTAATGATTTCTTCTGAAGGACCGATAAATACGATTCCTTCTTCTTTGCAACGAACCGGAAAAGACGGATTCTCTGATAATAAACCATAACCCGGATGAATCGCTTCTGCATTTGTCTTCTTAGCTATTTCAATAATTTTTTCAAGGTTTAAATAACTTTCTTGAACACGCGGTCCACCTACTAAGTAAGCTTCATTTGCCATCTTCACATGAAGGGCATTTTCATCTGCTTCAGAATAAATAGCAACAGTGCGTATGCCAAGTTTTTGACAAGTTTTCATAATACGAACAGCAATTTCCCCGCGATTCGCAATTAATATTTTTTGAAACATAGTGATTCCTCCCTTTTATCTACATCCTAAATGTCTAGCAATTACGAGACGTTGAATTTCAGAAGTTCCTTCACCAATTTCTAATAGTTTCGCATCACGAATATGTCGTTCAACTTCATATTCACGCATATAACCATATCCACCATGAATCTGTACTGCTTGATTCGCAATACGGCTTGCTGCTTCCGATGCAAATAGTTTTGCCATTGCCGCTTCTTTGCCGAAAGGTTTATCGTTATCTTTTAACCAAGCTGCTTTATGTACTAAATTGCGTGCTAGCTCTACTTCAGTCGCCATATCAGCTAATTTAAATTGAATCGCTTGGAAATTAGAGATTGACTTTCCAAATTGTTGACGTTCTTTCGCATATTGTAATGCACGTTCAAAGGCTGATTGCGCAATACCAACTGCCAATGCAGCGATTGAAATACGCCCTCCATCAAGTGTATATAAAAATTGTTTAAAGCCTTTATTTACATCACCAAGAATATTTTCTTTCGGTACACGAACACCATCAAGTACGATTTCACAAGTATTAGAAGCGCGAACACCCATCTTATCGTAAGGACTTGAAATCGTTAATCCTTCACTCGTAGTAGGCACGATAAATGCAGAAATACGTTTTCTACCATTCTCTTCAATACCGTTGACAGCGGTTACAATAATTGTATTTGCATACTCTGCGTTTGTAATCCAACACTTCTCACCACTGATTACATACTCATCACCATCTAATACCGCTTTCGTTTGAGTACCACCTGCATCTGATCCAGCATTCGGCTCCGTTAATCCGAAGGCACCTAATGTTTTACCTGACGCCATTGGAACTAAATACTTTTGTTTTTGTTCTTCTGTACCGAAATAATAAATTGGAGAAGCACCTAATGAAATTGTTGCAGCATAGCTTAAACCGGTGCCACCACAAGCGCGACCAATTTCTTCAACTGCTAAAGCATACGATACTGTATCGCCACCTGAACCTCCATACTCTTCTGGGAATGGGATGCCTAGTAATCCTAGTTCGCCCATTTTTTGAAATGTTTCATATGGAAACTCTGCAGTTTTGTCATAATATACAGCTTTCGGTGCGATTTCCTTTTCAGCAAAGTCACGTACCATTTCTTTAATCATTTGTTTTTCGCGAGTTAGAGTAAATTCCATTCCGCTACACACCCCTTATCGAATATTGAGTTTCGACAGCGTGCGAGTTTCTACTACAAACATAACAACTTAAAAGACAAGAATATTAGTTAGACAATTGCTATAATTCTGTCATAACTTAATTTTAAAACAGATTCTGTACTAATGCACAAAAAAATTCCTACATTGTTCTACAACAATATAGGAGGTTTTGTGTCGAATTATGTAATTTATTGTTTAATAATCTCTACCTTTTCCGGAATCAGAAATTTCTACTAATGCTTCAGGATATGGTTCGAAATATGTTTGTCTTAATAAATACTTTTCATCAAATCGAATAGCCCATGATTTTAAAATTGTAAGTAAACTACTAAGTGGTATTTTCTTTTCTGCATACTTTTGTAACAGTTCTATAAAATGATCTTTTTCTTGTTTTTTTAACTTTGTTTTAAAATATCCAAAAATGTGCTCGCATACATTTACATTCGATGTATAACGGGGCGCACGCATAAATAATTCATATAAAGTCTTCTCATAGTTTTCAAATACCACTTCAATCTTTTCATTTTTTTGATTTGCAATTATACGACCTAATTCCTTTTGTTTCACCTGATTATATGCCATAAATAAATATTTATTATCCGACTGAAACGATACAAGTTCTTTCATATTTTTATTGTGTTTAATCATTTTGTAATATGCGATTGTAAATAGCCTTGTAAAGAAATGCTCTCTAATAATAAAATTCGACAATCTACCTTCCTCTTCAATAGGAAGATACGAAAAATTTTTTACTACTGCTCCGCCAAATAAGCCAGCTCCTTTTCCCTTTGCTGGCGCTTTTTCAAAACCAGAATAAATTTTCACATCACGCGTACCACAACTTGGTGAACGATTCTTTAAAATAAAACCATCCACATCCGATATCGTTTGTAAAAAGTCATTTGAAAACTGTTCCATTTTTTCAGTTACATCTTCTCGTGTCGACGGTTGCACAAGTCTATTCTCACCATTTTCTTCTACAATTCGTATCGTTTCACGAGGAGTCCCCAATCCAATCTCGACTTCTGGACAAACAGGTATAAATGTAACAAATGGCTGCAAATTTCGTATTGTTACATCTGGAATCATCTCTCCATTATAACGACAAGCATCAAATTCTAAACATTTACTTACGACGATTGTAGGTTTTGCAAATTGTCGCATCTTATTACCTCCTTATTACTAGTCCGTATAATATAAATTGTACTAAGATTAACATTTTAAGCAAAGTTTGATTCAGTTATTTTTATGAGAAATATAAATCCAATGATACATTAACAATCATTCAACTCTATTTTCTATAAATGTGCGCCCTATTAATGAGGGTTTAGATATTGTGAAATGAATAATACACACATGCTTCGGAGAAATTAATGATTAAGAAAGGAGGGATTGTTATGAAAAAGAAATTATCATCTATTTTGAGTGTTTTAACACTATCTATTATGTTTTTAGGTACATCTACGCAAGCTGAATACGATGGAAATAATATGAATAGAGTTAATAACACTGATATTTCAACTCGAGTAAATGACAATAACTTAGACAGAGTTAATAATGATGTAAGAACTCGAAATATAAATACAACAAATGATTTAAATGATAATCGTGATAAAAATAATAATTGGGCTTGGCTTGGTTTATTAGGACTAGCAGGATTATTAGGTCTTAGAAGAAGAGACAAAGAAACACGCTGATTTAGAATGTTTTTATTAAACAAGCACTTATTTATCAAAAATATATAATGAAAATAAATCGCCTTTTTAAAGGCGATTTATTTTTACTTAAAAGTAATGTATGTAATTCACACTTCAACGATTAAAATCGTGGAGTTAATCCATACAATATAAATTGAATCGTATTTTCAATTTCCGCTTCATCATTCCATTTTTCTTCAGGCAATAATAAAAATCGTGTTAATAATAAACCTAATACAGCTGATAAAGTAAGACGTAGTACGGAAGATGGTGGTATCTCAATAATTTCCCCTTCTTCTTGAAATTTCACAATCAACTTTTTGAAATGTGAAAACAGTTCTGTTTCTACTAATTGCTGTATTTCATTTTTCAGTTCTGGTTGGAATGGCACCTCTTGAATTAATATTTTTATCATAGGAAAGTGTTTTTGAGCAAATTTAAACCTATTATGAATTACAACCCTTAAAAGTCTTTCATATGATTCATACTCCGATTTAAATATTTCTTTTGCAAAGGTTTGTACGAAAAATGGTGCAGCGAACTTAGTTAAAGTTGGCATTACGACCGCTAGTAATAAATCTTTTTTCGTCTTATAGTAGCGGAAGATTGTTCCTTCCGCTACACCAGCCCGTTTTGCAATTTCACTTGTTGAAGTTGAAGCGTATCCTTTTTCTCCAAACATATCAACAGCCGCCTCTAATATTCGCATTTGACGTTCATTTCTTTTATCCGTATTAGTTGCAGCTATTAATTCCTCCAGCCAATCCTTCTGCATTTATAAAGCTCCTTTTTGTCATTATTATATTTTGCGATGTTTCTTTAAAGCAAATACATTTCCTACTGCAAATAATATTGAAAAAAGTAATAATACAGTAAGATCTAATGCAATCTCTGTAAACCCTTGATTCCGAATCATCACTTGTCTCATTGCGTCAGCGCCGTATGTGAGTGGAAATACTTTCCCTAACATTTGTAGCCACTTGTTCATAGATTCCATTGGAAACAATCCAGAAAAGAAGATTTGTGGCACAATAACAAGCGGTATAAATTGAATCATTTGAAATTCATTATTTGCGTATGCCGATAAAAACGTACCTAATGTTAGTGCAGTTAAAGAGAGCATACATGTAATAAGTAGCGTTAGCCATATAGAGCCAGCTACGTATAAATCTAAAATATAAACGGAAAAACTTACGATAATAATGGATTGTATAAAGGCAAAGATTCCAAAACCAATAATATAACCTGCGACTATTTCCCATCTTCTTATTGGGGTGGATAATAACCTTTCTAGCGTACCACTTAAACGTTCTCTTACGAAGGATACACCTGATAATATAAATACAAAGAAAAATGTAAAGAAACCAATTAATACAGGACCAAGCCCATCAAACATCGTAAAGTCTTTAGAGCCATGTAAAAAATTTACTTCAGGTTTCATAATCGATACATCATTCTTCTCTGTGCTTTTTTGCAATACTTGAAGTACAGCACGATTTTTTGACGAATCACTACCTTCCAACAGAAGTTTCATTTTTCCATTCTCTATTCGAAGTATTGCATCTACCTTTTGTTTTTCTAACTCAGAAATCGCGTTTTCTTTACTGTATTCATAAATTGACGCTTCTTGATTTTTCATCACTTTTACTATTTGAGCGGGCATATCAACAACAGCAATTTGCGGTATATAGTCTTTTTGTGTAAACACTAGCGATAATAGCCAAAGTAATAACATTGGTGCCCCAAACATCATCGCTAACGAACGCTTATCTCGAAAAAATTGGCGAATAATACGAATGATTACACCAGTAACTCTCATGATGACACCACCTCTTCCAACAAAAAGACATCTTCAATCCGTCCAGATGACACGCGTTTTTTCAATTCTTCAGTTGTTCCAACCGCAACTAGTTTCCCTTCTCTAATTAATCCTAGACGCTCACAAAATTCAGCTTCATCCATAATGTGCGTCGTTACAATAATCGTTGTGCCTTTCTTTTTAAGATCATAAAATTTTTCCCAAATCGTTTTCCTAAGAAGCGGATCTATCCCCACTGTAGGCTCATCTAAAATTAATATTTCTGGTTCATGGAGGAGTGCTATTGCTAATGATAAGCGTTTTTTCATTCCACCTGAAAATTGTTGTACTTGCTTTTTCATATACTCTGACAATTGTACAAGTTCAAAAACCTCTGCAATTCTTGTCTTTTTACTTTTTCCCTTTAATCCATACATCGTTGCTATAAAATCTGCATTTTCATATGCTGACAATTCTTCATATAATGCATCCGCCTGGGCCATATAACCAATTCGTTTCATTTCATTTAAATTAGGCATATTAGTATTATTAACAAGTACTTCACCTTTCGTTGCCTCATTAATACCTGCAATCATTTTAATGAGCGTTGTTTTCCCCGATCCAGAAGGTCCAACAAAACCAAAAATCTCTGCTTTTTCAACTTGCAATGAAAGATTGTGTAACACTTCTTTTTTTCCAAAACTTTTTGATACAGTCCGTAAAATAATTGAAGGTTGTTGCACGTTTCATCCTCCTTTTCCAATAAAAATGAGTGAGTACTCACTTTTATTTTACTCTTGCTTAATTATATGTCAAACTTCGTTGATTAGTATGTATGTTCAATCACCGATATTAAAAAATGAAACAGAGTCGACATTAGAATTTCATTTCCTAAAGTCGACTCTGTTTCATTTAAACTATAAATTTCACTTTACGTTTTTAAATTCATATACTTCCGAATTCTAGCAACGTCTAAAGAATATTCGATAACTAATTGCTGTAACGGTAAAATAACTGTGTCAGGATATAAATGTGCATATTGTAATGTTTCTGCATATTTTTCTAACCTTTTTTCTAAATACTTTATTATTTGATCAGGATGACTTACTAATAAACATTTACAATAATAATGGATTTGTTCCTCAATCGCCGTGTATTCTTCAATTTCATATTCTTTATGCATGTGTACACCCCTTTAAGTTTTTTATATGAATTACTTATCACAATTTTCACTCGACAAATTTTAAGTTTTTTGATTATTTACACTATAACAAACACTGAGGGTCAAATTTTGTTACTTTATGTAACGTAGAAAATTTTTAACAAAATTGTAATGTTTACTCCTGCAAAATACAGAAAGCCCCTTTACTCATTTTTGTATAAAAAAAATCGTACAGCTTAATTTAGCTGCACGACTACAATTTCTGGCCTATTCAAAATCCTTTGCGGAATGATACTATTTCCTAATCCTCTACTCACTACCATTGATGTATTTTGTTCTACATATAAACCCGCTGTATATTTAGGTAAAACACCTTGATTTGGCGCAACTAATCCTCCGATAAATGGCAATCTAACTTGCCCTCCATGAGCATGTCCCGATAAAACCAAATCCAACCTCTCATTCGTATATTCCTTTATAAATTCAGGCCGATGGGATAATAATACATTATATTTATCTGGCTGCATTTCAATTTTCGCTTTTTTAATTTCATCTATTATAATATTTCCTTCATCACGGTTTCCAGTAACAAACTCTGGATCATCAATACCGAGCAAGTTTATTTCTTGCTCACCCTTTCGAATGCCTACATGTTCATTCCTTAAAACATTGACATCATATTTCTTCAACTCTTTTTCTAAATTGTTATACTTTCCAGACCATTGTTCATGGTTTCCTGTCACAAAATATACAGGATATTTCTTTACAATTTCTCGTATTAATTGCATACTAACTTCTGCATCGTATGATTTACTGTCAATTAAATCACCCGTAATCGCAATAATATCTGGGTCTATACTTTTTATTTTTTGAATTAACACATCTTGATTATCGCCAAATTTTTTATTGTGTAAGTCTGAAATTTGTAGAATTTTATACCCTTTAAAAGAGGATGGTATTTTACTAGAGGTTATTTTAACCTCAGTTATACTTATTAAATTGTTCTGTAAATATAAAAAGATGCTACAACCTACTAATGTAGCAATAAGTAATATACTTCTTTTAATCTTCTTGCTCATATTCCCTCCTAAAATCTTCATCAATACTACAATTCTCAAAAACATTTCAATAGATTATTCTTTTTATCTAACGGTTCTCTTTTAAAGTGAAATCGATTTAACTACGATAATCAAGTACAAGTTTCTAATTTTAGGAACTGAAGAACTTATATCACTCTGTTGAAGTAAACATGCCCGGTTCTGTTCTAATCGTAACTCTATCATATAACATTAAAGCCGAAATTCCCAAGTTAAGGAATTTCAGCTTTTTGAGTTCGTATGAATATCTTAGTTTTAGTTCTATGTATCTTGCCGTTGTACATCTTAGTACATACCAGTTGTCTCTCTATATGTGGTGAGTTTTTTATCTTTTTTCAATAATCAACTATGTATAAAACATTTAACTTAGTTAATACCCTTAATGAATATCATGCTTTTTAAAGTTTCCGCCTTGTACTTCCGCAACATCATATACAGTGACAAAGGCATTTTCATCAATTTCATGAATAAGTTCCTTCATTGTTTCTAAATTTTAAAATTATGTAGCGTCATTCCATTCAGACTTCAATATTGAATATTGATATTCATCAATCCACTGCCCTTTTAGCATGTAATTCTGTAATAAATGACCTTCTCTCCTCAACCCCACTCGTTCTAGTACAGAAATAGACTTATTATTTCGAACGTCCGAAAATGCAATCACTTTATGTTTCCGTAATGAATGAAATATGTAATTCAGTAAGGCACAAACAGCTTCAGTTGCATAGCCTTTCCCCTGATATTCTGGAGAAAGAGTAAATCCAATTTCTACGATGCGAGGTTCATTTACAAGTGTGTGAAGTGCACAATCTCCAATTATTTTGTTATTTTCAGCCAAAGCAATTGCGAACTGGAACCAAGTACCTGGTAGATTAGGATTATTTTTAACTTGTTCATTTACAAACGTTTTAGCCTCATGATATTGATAATTAACCCATGACTGAAATTTAGCCACTTCTGGATTAGAACGATAAAAATGAAAGTAGTTAGTGTCATCCATACTAAACCTTCTCAAAACAAGACAATCTGTTCTCCAAAAGACTTGATTGTCATTCTCCATAACTATTCACCCTCTTTTCTACATTAATTATATCTTTATAATACATAGGTATAAATAGTTTACATGCTTATAAAAAAGCGATTCTTTTCACATTAAAAAGAATCGCTTTCCAAGTTCTTATTTTTAATTATATTACATAAAGAATTGAAAGATTATTACTTAAGAGCCTTAACTATAACTTCCGTTGCCTCTGCAATGAGTTGATTATCATAGCTAGCCTCTTTCTCATCTTTACTAGATAAAATTGCGATGATAATTGGTGCTCTATTCGGAGGCCAAACGATAGCAATATCATTTCTTGTTCCGTAACTGCCAGCACCTGATTTATCTCCAACTACCCAGTCAGTTGGTACGCCTGCACGAATAAGTTTGTCCCCTGTAGCATTTCCTTTCATCCACTCTGTAAGAATTTTACGTTTTTCAGCTGGAAGTGCATTTCCGACCGTAAAAGCTTTAAGATTCGTAGCAATTGCTTTCGCTGTACTAGTGTCACGAATGTCTCCTGGAATAGCTTCGTTTAATTCTGTTTCAAAGCGATCAGACATAGTAACCCGATCCCCCATCTTTCTAAGCGCTTTTTCATATCCTTTAGGTCCGCCTATTTTATTAAATAAAATGTTCCCTGCAGTATTATCACTTGAACGAACAGCAGCCTCAGCAATTTCTCCTAGTTTCATTCCAGTATCTACATGTTTCTCTGTAACAGGTGAATAATCCACTAAGTCTTCTTTCGTAAATGTGATTACTTCATTTAATGTATCAATTGAGTTTTGCTGTAGTAATACTCCTGCTGCTAAAGCCTTGTAGGTTGATGCGAAGGCAAATCTTTCGTTAGATCGATAAGAAATTGTTTGATTTGTACCAGTATCAATCGCATATACACCTACTCGAGCATCAAATTTTTTCTCAAGTTGAGAGAACTCTTTATGCGTCGCCTGATTTTTATGTTTCACTTGTCCAGTCTTTTCTTTCGCTTCAACTTGCAGTGCCCCTCCTGTAAAAGCTTCTAGGCTTGTAATACTTAAACCTAATATACCAACGCATATTCCTATTTTTAGCATCCTCTTATTTTTCAAAATCATCATTCCTTCCAAATTTTTAGCACCTTTTTATACGTACACATAATAGACAATCACCGAACCAAATTTGTTCCATAAACTAAAAAAATTATAGCTAGTATGAGAGTTATTAACAAAATAAGAGATAGTAGCTACGACGCCTCTATCTCCTATTTCATATTTCATTTTTTTACTTATAAATGGCTTTATATGAACAGGTTCTTTCCCTGAGAAAAGTACTCTAATTTTGCTTAGAACTACCTGTACTAGTAGCTTCACCATGTATACGTTGCTGTTTTAAATCAAAGTATACATCTAATACTTCCTTTCCGATTATAGAATTAATTCCATTTTTATCATCATGAAGCCATGGAACTACTACGGAAAATGCTACTTCTGGATTATCATATGGAGCATATCCAACTAACGTTAAGTTGTAACATTCCATACGTTCTCCTTTTGCATTTCTACCAATCGGGTCATCTCCACCATATACAGTTTGGGCTGTTCCTGTCTTTCCTGCTGGTTTATATGGCGCGTTTTTGAAATATTTCACGCCAGTTCCATCACCTTCTTGGAATACCCATCTAAACCCTTCTTTTATCCGATCAATATGTTCTTTCTTCATATCAATTCGATTCAATACGACAGGCTCTATGGAACGTATAACTTTGCCAACCTCTTCTTTTATTGATTGTTCTCGTATTTCTTGTACAATTTGAGGTTGCATTCTATAACCACCATTCGCAATCGTTGAAATATATTGCGCTAATTGCAACGGCGTATACGTATCATACTGACCGATAGAAAAATCTAATAAAAACCCAGGTTGACTATCTACTTTTCTCGTTTGTCCAATTATTTCATTCGGTAAATCAATACCTGTTGGGACACCTAAACCAAATTGCTTGAAATAATAGCGCATCGTATCAAATGCTCCTTGTTTAATATCCAATGAGCCATTTGGTACGTAATTAACTCCCGCAATTTTTAAAGCTGTCTGGAACATGTATACATTCGAAGATACTTGTAAAGCCCGTAAATCATTAATATTACCAAATCCGGATACATTCCACGATTTCTTAGCTTGTGTACCTTTAAATTTCATCGGCGCGTCATAAAATTGATCTCCTGGATGTATTGCGCCTGTCTCATATCCAGTTAATAAAGTAGCACCTTTTACAGCTGACCCTAGCTCATACGAAGTTGTCATGTTTCCTAATGCCAAATCCTCAACTTCTATTTTCCCTTCTTTTTCTACAATCTTTTTGCCTGCCATTGATAAAATTTGTCCGTTATTTGGATTCGTCATGACAACAAAAGCTCGATCGAGCAGTGGCTCTGAACTCTTAAAAGCTCTCAAGTTTTTCTCTATACTTTCTTCCACTTTCTTTTGTAATTCCATATCAATCGTTAATGTTAAACTATTACCACTTTTTCCTTTAGAGATTATTTCTGTGCTAACAATGTTTCCTGATTTATCAGTAATATTTTTCACTTCTTCTTTTGTGCCGTGTAATACATCTTCATATCGTTGTTCAATATAACTTTTTCCAACACGATCATTACGGTTATATCCACGTACTAAATAAGAATCTAAATTTTCTTTCGGTAATCCTTCTTCACTACTCGTAATATTTCCTAATACAGAACGAAATAAATTACCGTTTACATAATTACGTTCCCAATCAACAGTTGCATCTACTCCTGGAAAATTCGCAAGATTTTCGCTTATCCGCGCATACTCTTCATCTGTTACATCTTTTTTAATGATTTGTGGTGTTAGTTGATAACCTGAACTCATTTTACTTTTAATAGCTAACACCTTTAAATCTTGTGCTGTTAATTCTGCTAATTCTACCTCTGTAACACGACCTCGTCTTAAGTCTTCTATTTTTTTATCTAACTCTTTTCCCTCTATACCCTTTTCTTTAAACTTTTCTATATCTTTCTTAGTAATCTTTGTCTCCGCACGTTTCGAATTCAACTGCATCCAAAAATCTTTTTTATCGATATCTGTTAATTTATTTATATCTTGTTCAGGCATTTCAAGTACTTTCGCCAAGTCTTTTGCTGTTTTTAAAATATCTTCACTCGTAATTCCCTTCACCCTTGTATACGTAATTGTGCGAAGAGATTTATTATTAACAACTGTTTTCCCTTCTCGATCTAAAATTTGTCCACGTGGAACTGGAATACTAGTTATTGCATTTTGACTACTTTCCACTTGGTTCTTATAAGCCTCTCCCTCAACGATTTGTACCTTTCCTAGCTGCATAATAATAGCTGAGAATAGTACAAATATGCAAAGGAACATTATATTTAATCGAATAGATATATATGTCTTCTGCTTCTTGCCTTTTTGTTCTTTCATAAATCCTCCATTTAATCCTTTCAGAAATTGCTACAAATACTAAAAGCATTCCTTATATATTAGATACCGATAATCGGTTATAAATATTGCCTCAATTTTTTGCTTAATCCTTGTAAGCAACCATTTCTTTTCGTTTAGATACGGAATTAATAACTCTCCCTTCCTGTTTTCTCTCTATTTTTTTGCCACTTGCATGAGAAGTGCTAAACTGTATAATGACTCTTATTAAACTTACATATAAACTTGCTAGTAAATTTTCATGCTAATTATTCCTTTCTTCATGCTGTAATACTTAATAGACAACCTAAACAATAAAGTTGTTCCACATTTACAAAAAAAATAATTAAATATAAGATGAAATAGGCTACATAAGGGAGGGTTATATGTTACATATAAAAAGATGGAGATTTTTTGCGTTTTTTTCTATCGTAGGTTTGATTTTACTAATTTTATTAAAAATCAACTTCATTTCAATTACTATCGCAACTTCTTCAGCTGAAAGAGGAAAGATTTTTGATCAAAATGGTGTAATACTAGCTACAAATAAGAAAATTAAGTCTCTATATTGCACTTCTAATGACGAAAAGCTATCGAAACAAGATACATCAAACACATTAGCTTTTTTTAATCAATTTTCAAGCGAGTTTCAACATGATATTTCTACAGAGAACATAAAATCTCAATTACAACAATCTTGTAAAAAGCAGACTATGAATGGTATACCGTTATACTCTGATATAAATGAGAATGAACTTGCATTCATAAACAAAAACAAACCCAATAATGTAATAATTAAAGATGAATGGATTCGATATTATCCTAAACACGAAATTGGTTCACAAGTAATTGGGTATGTAGAAAATGACCTTAATTCAAAGCATTTGGCTGTTGGAAAAAGCGGGATTGAGCTGCAATATGAAAATGATTTAAAAGGAAAACCAGGTAAAACTCTTATTTTTAAATTGAATAATAAAAAGTTCTTATGGAACATTCAAAAAGTACAAAAAGGAAAAGATGTACGGCTAGCTTTAGACTTTGAGTTGCAGCAAAAGGCAGAAGAAGCATTAAAATCTCAAATTAAGAAAACACCTGATGCTAAAGCTGGTTATGCTGTAGTGAGCGATGCGAAAACTGGCGCAATTTTAACTATGGCCAACTCGGTAGTTTTTGATCCAAATATATTAAATACACATGTATCTTCTAGAAAAGAAAACGTTAAATCTCTTTCGCAAAATAAAGCAATTCAAAAATTAAAGTATGGTGAATCTTATGTAAATATGGCTTCTACTATAAAACCACTTACTATTTTAATTGGATTAAATGAAAAGCTTTTCCAACCCGAAGATACTTATTTAGATAAAGGTACTTTTCAGTATGATAATCAAAATAACATTACGAATGCGCCTGGAACACCAACAGGGGAGATTACACCGAGGCAGGCTATCATTAATTCATCTAACACATTTATGACAGCAAAAGTAGCTCTGCCCCTATTCAACCAAAATAATGGGAATATAGAAAAAGTGGCACATATATGGACAGATTATTTAATGCAATTCGGCCTACGTTCTAAAACCGGGATTGATTTACCCTTTGAAGAAGACGGACAATATGAATTCCATCCATCTAATAAGTTTGAAAATGGAATCTCCGCTTTATTAAACGCCTCTTGGGGAGGAAATGAAGTGCATACCCCTCTTCAACTCGCTCAATATGCAGCAACTTTGGCAAGTAAAGGTGATAAATATAAACCTCAAACTGTAAGTGCAATTATTAGTCCGGACGGTAAGGAAACAAAAAAGTTTAAACCAATTTTAGAAAGTTCAAATCGTTACCCGATGAACTTTTGGAGTGTCGTGCAAGGTGGAATGAGTCAAAATATAGAGGAAATTAAAAAGTTGCCCTTTGACGTCGCAGGTAAAACAGGTATTACAGGTTTTCCGAATGAGCAAGAAAGAATGATAAATCATTCTCTTTTCATTGCATATGCTCCTACCGAAGATCCACAAATTGCCGTTTCTGTCGTTATTCCTGGTAGTAATTCAGAAAAAAACATCGCTGCTCTCGTTACATCAGAAATTTTAGAGTCTTGGCATACACTTCAAAAAGAGAATAAAAACAAAGAGGAAGGTTCATTAAAGTGAACCTTCCTCTTTTACCAAATAGAATCTATATTTATTATTTTCCATTCACCATTATCATTTTTTTCGAACATAAATGAATACTTAATATCAGTTAAAACATACTCTTTTTGTACGTATCCAGTATTGCCATTAATTGTCGATATTTTTATATATCCATCATTTTGCACTTTTTCTGGAATCCAAGCTTTTACCATTTCATTAGATACTTCATATAACACTTGTGATTCTCGTTTTGGTTCAGCTAAAATTTTCGTTTTATTTCCAGTAACCGTTGCATATATAAAATGCGCTTGCTTTGGTTGGTTACTTTCTGTCAATCCACTTGGTACTTTGTATACTTTTTTTGTATCATTTGCAAACTCTCCCCCCATTGTAAGGGCGACTTGCAACTCATGAAAAATATCTTCATCAAACTTCAGTTCATCCTTCTTATAACTCTTCCCTTTAAATAGAACTTCATCATTTAACACTTTGTACAAGTCATTTTCATTTTTTGAGTTCGTACTTTGATATAGTTCATTCATAAATTGTTTTAATGATGGATCTTGAGCAGACTCATCTTTTGTTTTAGGCTTAATTTGAGTACTACTTTGTACCGGTGATTTATTATCATCAAGCCAAGGTTGTTGAACAATGAAAAATAACATTGTACAAACCAAAACAACTACAATAGGTAATGCTTTTTTACGAAATGGTCTTTTATGTTTTACAAAATCCACTTCATTATTTTCATATATAGACTGCTTTATTTTAGAAATAAATTCTTCTTCATCTTTACGATTCTCCATTGGCCCTTTTTTCATTTTTCTATACCAGTCAGGATTTTGTTTATTGTTCATCACTACTACCCTCCCCTATTAATTTTGAAACCTTACTTCTCGCTCTACTTAATCTCGATTTTACAGTTCCAATGGATACTCCTAATGTTTCAGCCATTTCTTCATAAGATAATTCATATTTTGCGTCCAATATAATTATTTCACGGTGCTTTTTAGGTAGTTCTAATACAACCTTCCACACATCATTCATTTCTTCTTGCTTAAAAAATTCTTGTTCTGCTGACAGGGATTGCTTATCGTCACTAAAAAATCCTATTAAAGATATCCTTTTAAAATAAGAGGATTTCAAATAGTTTATTGCCGTATTTCTTGTGATTTTTAATATCCACGTTTTAATAGATGACTCCTTTCGAAATGAATTCCAATTTTTAAACACCTTTATAAATACATCTTGCGTGATATCATCTGATAAGTGTGGATCTTTCGTAATAATAAATGAATAATTCCATACATCTTGCCAATAGTCTTTTATAACATAGTCCAGCTCATCATGATTACACTTTTCAATAAACGTCTGTTCCATTTCCACACCTCAAACTTATTTGAATAAACATAAAAACTGCCCTCACTTTTATTATGGTTTCAATATATAGACAAGATACAAATTTCATTTGTTCCATTGTTTATCTTTTTTCAAGCAGAATAATACTACTAAAAAACAAGTAAAGCATACAATGATAAAATTCTACTCATGAAAATCTGTTTTTTGAATTTAACGTAACACTCCACTTGCCCATTTCAATTTGCTATCTCCTTCTATTTACCATTAACAATGTCAATTTTTCTAGAATCACAGCAAAAAAGCATTCTTTCTAATCGAGAATGCTTTTTTGAAATTTAATTGTTCTATATTTTCCCCAATTTATATCTTTGAGTTAAGCAAACACGTAATAAATTTAGTCAAAAAATTCACCATATAATTAAGTATTATTTCTGAAATACATGTTTTACTTTTTCACCTGGAACGTTACTTCCTCCTCTTCCTTTTACATCTTCAATCATCATTGTAACAATCATGTCTGGCGCATTTGCATCGAAAGCTGCGAACCATCCCAGTTCTTTTCCGTCTGCTTCTTTCGACTCTTTCAGTTCTGCTGTACCAGTTTTACCAGCAAGCGTTACACCATCAACCTTTGCAATTCTCCCTGCACCATCAGGGTCATTAATGACTTTGATTAATGTACTCTTTAATATCTCTTGATTCTTTTTAGAAACCACATTTTCTTTCCAATTCCCTGCTACTTTTGCTTCTTTTAAAAGATGTGGCGACGGAATATTCCCTTCATTCACAATCGGTGCATATGTTAATGCTAAATGAAGTGGCGTCATTAATACTTGTCCTTGTCCATAGCCCGTGTCTGCTAGTTGAATATCGTTTTTTATCCCATCTTTTGCAATGATTGAAATAGGAAATTCGTATTCGATTGGTAATTTTTCATGAAATCCGTACTTTTTAAATTCCTTTACATACTGATCTTTTCCCATTTTCAAAGCTTGTTGAGCAAAATAAATATTATCAGAGTACTTCATTGCCTTATCAAAATCAATTGGACTTGCATCCTTTACACGCGTTACATAGTAATTTCCCCAAGATGAATCTTTTGTCCACTTCAATCCTTGAATTTTAAATTCTTCCTTCGGATTTATTGTGTTTGTTTCCAAACCAATTGCACCTGTGATCGTTTTAAATACGGAACCTGGTACAAATGCTTGTGTAAAGCGATTCGTCATTGGTAGTTTCGAGTCGTTACTCCATGCTTCTCGTTGGGCTTTCGATGCTCCTCTAACTATTATATTTGGATTATAAGCAGGGCTACTTACAAGTGCGATTGTTTCACCTGTTTTAGGATTGACCGCTGCACTAGACCCTGCTTCAGTTTTCATCTCATTAAAGATTTTTTCTTGAATTGCAGCATCAATTGTTAACGTAACATTTTCTCCTTCTTTTGCTTCTTTTTTTGCTACGTTTTTAATCTCTTTCCCCTTCTCATCTTCTATAAATACGCGTCCACCCTTTTCACCACGCAATTTATTTTCTAACACTTTCTCTAAACCGGTCTTACCTACTAAATCATCTGCTTGATAACCTTGTTTTTGAAGTGATTTTAACTCCTCCGCATTCACCTTTCCGATATATCCAGTTAAGTGTGCCGCTGCTTCACCTAATGGATACGTACGAATATTTACTGGGCGAGATGAAACTCCTTCTAATTCAATATAATCATTCTGTCTGGTTCCCTCTTTTAAAATACCAATTGGTACAAAGGAGTCTGGTTTTATCCATTTTGCTGTGAGCTTTTGTTCGACCTCTTCTATAGACATATCAAGTAATTGTGCTACTATTTCTTTCGTTTGCACTGCTGTTTCGCCTAGTTTCTCTGGAATAATTCCAACCTCAGTTGCTTTACCATTCGTTGCAAGCCCTTTTCCATTGCGATCATATAGTTCTCCGCGTTTTCCTTGCTCTATTTGCATACGTACTTTGTAATCTTTTTTCATACCTGGGAAGATGAAGTCTGGTGTCCAATCTGTTTTCCAAGACTCTTTATCTTTCACAAGTTTTGCTTCATGGATGAATGAAACTGGTCCTACATCCGTATCCATCTTAACTTCAAAAAGAAAAAGCTCTTTATCTTTCGTATTCTCTCCTTTCATTTTAACTTTTAAATTCTTAGCTCCAATCCCCTCATAGATTTTTTGATATTTTTCTGTAAATTCTTTTTTAGAAATCGATTTTTTGGCATGATCTGATAAATGATCATACATATTTGCAAACTTTTTATCATTCCATAAATTAATATATTCTTCAAATGCTTGTTTTGGCGGTTCGTTTTTATTACATCCTACCAACATAACTGCGAAACAAATGAAAAACAGCATCCATAATTTTTTCAATTCAATCTTCTCCCTTAGTTAAAAATGATGATTCCTTTCTTAATTTATTTAATAAAAAATGTTTTAACGCTTAATAGACAGTGAAAGTAAGGATATTGTTCCATATTTACAAAAAACTAAAAAAGAGTGATAAGAATTCCGTAAATTTGGAATCCTCATCACTCTCGTTTGATATTGTGCAAATCATGAATATGAAACAAGATTTTCTAATTTTTAAAAATAATTTCAATTTTCCAGCTAACGGGATAAAAATCATGTATTTGTTGTATTTTTAATAATTCATAAATTCGTTGAAATGTTCGCATCAAATTCATCTGATGTTTTGGTATCTATTTTTCTCCCATCAATTGTCATCTTTATTTTTTGTTTTTGGTTTGCTGTTACCACCCAAGCGTTCGGTAAATAACGATCTTCATGGGATAATGTAGACGGTGAATTTATAACCTTTCCTCCTAAATATAGCGTAGCAGAAGAACCTCCATCCATTGCCATTGCATTTATAGCTCCTTTTTCATATAGAATATCTTGACACTCTTTCAACGTAGCTCCTATACTATGTGTCTGTCTACCGTCAATAACTAGAAACATAATTGTACCATCTTCTTTTTGGGCCATAATACTTCTTGGAGCCGACCCCCAACCGCCGTCTCCTTCTGTAATCATTTTTTCTCCATTTACAATTAACTGTGGCATAAATCCAGCTGCGGAAACGACTTGTTTATCCAACAGTTGTTGGGTAGAATAATTTCCTGTTATCATTTGACCAAACTTTGTTAATCCCGTAATAATTGTAGGGGCATTTCTATCCATATTTGTATCAATAGCTTTCCCATTTTCTATCACAATTCCAGTAGCAACATTTCCTCCACCCCTTCCTGTTTCGTCAGCAAATCCACTTGCATTCACAGCAACAAGTGCATGATTACGCTTTGCCATTACGCTAATTTTTTCTCCCCTGTTAGCGCCCTGTGTTCCTTGATGGCTAACAAGTTTAACATTGAAGGGATTGCTAATAGTAACTAATTTTCCTTCAAAAAGAAAGCGACTATCTTTGTTACTTTTAATCGTTTCTACATCAATTTCTAATGGCTGATTTTTAAATTCTTCTAATCTTTTTCCTGCTATTTTTTTATAAATATGCTCATCACTATTTGACCATTTCGGATGATTAATTCTATCTTGCAATTTATCTAGTTCCTTTTGGGATAGGAATGTATATTTCGCATATTGTGGATGCTGAGAAGTTAATATACTCCCAGCGATTGTTATACGAAGCTCTCGGCCATAGCTAGTACCAAATAGTATTCCTACGCCAATAATCATTAAAATAGAAAATAGAAGCAAAATTCGTTTGAAGATTTTTCTTAGATGTTTCATAGTTTTATCCTCCAGCATTCATTACATTCAATAAATCCATTAAAATATTATTTATCTAAAGACAAAAGTGTTTGATTTCCCCATGCCTGAATTCCCCACTATGTTTTAGCAATTAAGGCAACATACTTATTCCGGATTTCGTTTTTTCAGTGTATATTTATAAATTTAATAACGTTTTTGCAACCATGAAGTAAATTACTAATCCTGTTCCGTCAACAAATGTTGTAATAAATGGACCTGAAACAACTGCAGGATCTAGTTTTAATTTTCTTAGAATTAAAGGTAAAACAGCTGCTACAAGAGAGGCCCAAATAACAATAAATAATAAAGTAATTGCTACAACTTGCGCAACTTCTGTTCCAACTCCTAACATATAAGCACGAGTGAGGCCAGCTATCCCAAGTGCAAGTCCAAGAAGCATACCAATTGCAAACTCCTTTTTCATTACACGGAAAATGTCTTTAAATTTCACCTCTCCAATACCAATTGCACGTGTAATTGTTGCTACAACCTGTGTTCCTGTATTCCCTCCAGTACCTACTAATAATGGAACAAAGAAAGCAAGGGCAACTACAGTTTCAATTTCGTCTTCAAAATACTTTAATACGGTACCTGTATATGCCTCAGCAACAAAAAGAAGTAATAACCATGGTAGACGTTTGAAGAAAATGCTCCAAATGCTAGCTTCAAAGTAAGATTGATTCAATGGCTCACTTCCGCCTAACTTTTGAATATCTTCTGTAGCTTCTGCTTCCATAACATTCATTACGTCATCAAAAGTGATAATACCAATCATTTTATTATTTGCTGTTGTCACAGGTATTGCTGCTAAATTATAATTCAGTAGCTTTTTTACAACTTCTTGCTGGTCAATTTCAGCTTGTACTGAAATTACCTCTTGAATCATAATAGTAGATAATATCTCTTCATCTGCTGCTAGTAATAACTCATGTATGGAAACGATTCCCTCAAGATAACCATGACTATCCAGAACATAACTATAAGATATTGATTCTACATTTTCAGAATGTTCCCTAATGTACTTCAATGTCATTTTTACTGACCAATTTCCTCTAACTGCAACAAAATCACTTGTGACAAGACTTCCTGCCGTTTCAGGTTTGAAATTCATCAATTTTTTTACGTTATGTTTTGTAATTTTGTCTAGATACGCCATTAATTTAGCTTGTTTTTCAGGATGAACCGCTAGAAGTAAATCTACTAATTCATCAATCGGTTGTAAATTTAGTAACTTTTTAGCTTTGTTTTCAGATAAGTGAATTAAGATATTATATTTTTCTTCTGCACTCATATATTGAAGAATTTTAGAGCTTTTTAATACGGGAATCGTATTTAGCAATATGATTTGATCTTCAATTGAAAATCTTTTTACTTCTTGCGCAACATCATACGACGGAAGACGTAAAACTTTCTCTGCATCCAAATTATTTTTGGTTACAAGTAATTCTTTTAATAATTTCTTCATGTTAACTCCTCCTCATATTGCTAAGGGAGACTCTAGAGTTTCATGAGTGGTTTTGTTTTATTTTATCTGTCTAAAATTTTTTATTAGAGCAATAATAGTTACATTGCAATCAATTCATTATTTAGAATTACCTCCTTTTTGAATATAGACAAGATAAAAATAAATAACATTAAACAGAAAAACCTTTACTCAAAAAGGAGTAAAGGTTTTATCACAATACAAATAAATGATTATTAAGACAGCTCTGCCGAAATCACAGAGGTGCCTTTCTACCAAATCGTATACCACTCCCTCGTTGAGTTTTAGCACTGTATAGCATAGGTTTTTATAACCAGCTACATTAAGAAGGGCCTTAATCCGACCGTTCCTGTTGACCCATTGGCGTCTCTCGACATTTTTGGGCAGCAGCGTTTCTCTATACAGGAGCCTCACCTAACAAAGTTTATTGAATTACTTCAAAATTTAAACCAGAATTTAATATTTGTCAACTGACTTTCAATTCCATTCATAAAAAAATCTTTTATAGAAAATGAAATTATATTTTATTATAAATTTAAAATTCCCCTTAAAAAACATAGAATTCAAATAGATTTAATTCGAAGAAACGTAATAAAACATATGAAACTTATTGTTTTTAATCAAATTCCAACTTTATAACAAAAGATGAATAATTAGTCATTCTGTATATCAAAAGAACATTCACAAAAAAATCTTCTTTTATGATTAAAATCTTCTTTACTGTTTATCAAATTTATATGGTTAAACTACTTAATCAAACGATACACTACAAGTCAAAAATATGTACTTATACAGAATGATTACAGACATTTTTTCATATCATTTCTCAAAGAACTATAAAGCAATAAAACAAATAAAATTAGCAATATGGTTGCTTGACAAGCAAAAAAAATATATTTATGCTTGCTACACGAAACAAACACATAAAATTTATATTGCTTAACCTGTTAGGTGAGGCTCCTATGCAAACACAGGCTATTGCCCAAAAATGTCGAAAGACGCCAATGGGTAGAACAGGAATTGTCGGATTAAGGCTCTTCTTAAGATAGCTAAGTAATGAATTTTCATTACTTTACGTTGTATAGTGCCAAAGCTCTACTAGAGGGAAAAAAGCCTTATTTAGTCATGCCATTTTGAATCCCTCTAGTTACATACTAGGGGGATTTTTGCGTAAAAAACAGGGAATAAGCGATAGAATCTTCCTAAACAAAAGTCATATTTAGTAATTGACGAGAACAAGATTCTATTCATTAGCAAATGTAATATTATGTTTTGTTTTAAATCAGGAGGATATTAAAATGAAAAAAATATTAAAACTCGATTATCTATTGCTCCTTCCTCTATTCATAACATGTACTTTAGGTATTATCATGATGTATAGTGCAAGCTCCATTGTCGCTGTCCAACATTACGGTTATAACAGTAGACATTTTGTTGATTCTCAATTAACAAAGCTACTTTTAGGAACAATAGGATTAATAATTTGTGCTTTACTCCCATATGAAATATGGAAAAAACGAATAGTCTCAATCTGTATTATGGTTGGGGGGATTTTTTTATTAATTATGGTTTTATGGAAAGGAAAAGTGGTAAATAATGCTCAATC
Source organism: Bacillus sp. AR8-1 (assembly GCF_008042345.1). NCBI lineage: Bacteria > Bacillati > Bacillota > Bacilli > Caryophanales > Bacillaceae > Bacillus > Bacillus sp. AR8-1. The sequence continues at coordinate 53,209 of NZ_QNUB01000014.1, read as the reverse complement.
ATGGATCTTTGGAATACAGCCAGCTGAATTTCTTAAATTAGGAACAATCCTTGTAACAGCCCGTTTTTTTGCATTGCGACAAGAACAAACTAAAAATAACTGGAGTGGTATCGGAAAACTTTTATTTTTTTTAGCTACAATTTTTTTTCTTATCTTTAAACAACCAAATTTAGGATCTGCACTTTTAATATTAGGTATAGGTTTTAGCATATTTCTTTGTTCAGGAATAAATATAAATCTACTAATCAAAAGAACTACCATCGGTTCTATTTTATGGTTACCTATTTTATATTATTTGATTCAATATAGTTTATCAGAAGTTCAAAAGACACGTATTACTACGATTTTCAATCCCTTTCTTGATGCGCAAGGAAATGGATACCAGCTTGTAAACTCTTTTATTGCCATGGGCTCTGGAGGAATCACTGGTCGTGGATTTGGAAATAGCATACAAAAAACAGGTTATCTTCCAGAACCACACACTGATTTTATAATGGCAATAGTTTCTGAAGAACTAGGATTTATTGGTGTATTTATTCTATTGGTTGGAGTTTTGACTATAGTACTTCGCTCCTTAAAAATTGCACAATTATGTGTAGATCCATTCGGCAGTTTTATAGCAATTGGTATAGGATGTATGATTGGTATGCAATCAGTTGTAAATTTAGGTGGTATTACGGGACTATTTCCTCTTACAGGTACTCCATTTCCATTTGTAAGTTTTGGTGGAAGTTCTTTAATGGTGAATTTAATAGCAATAGGAATATTGCTTAATATCTCAATTTTCAATAAAATAAAACTTTCTCCTTTTTAAAATCTATTGTACTTTAGTCATTTTTGTTACATTTAGAGAGATTATGCAGGCTTTCATAATGATTTGATTAAACTGTAGATTTATTAATTTTAAACGAACATTTAAAATATTTTATAGCATAGAATAGACAGTATACAGTAGACACCACTAATATCTACTAGGTGAATAAAAAAGAAGGAGAAAATAAATGACTCTAAATATAAATAGAGTATTCCCACGTAATTGGTATGCTGTGAGTTATGTAAAAGATATAAAAAAGATCCCAGTAAAAAAAGAGTTGCTGGCAAAGATTTTGTATTATATCGGGATGAAAAAGGCGAAGTTCAGGCTCTATCACCTTACTGCCCTCATCGTGGCGCTGACTTATCACTGGGACAAGTAGTAAATGGTAAACTAGTCTGTCCCTACCATGGTTGGGAATTCGATAGTTGTGGTACTTGTGTAAGAATTCCATCCCAACCCAATAAACCTATCCCGAAATTTGCTCATACCTTCTCATACCCTGTAAGAGAAAAAATTGGGTTGATTTGGATATACCCTGATAGTGAGGAAACTCCACCTGAATGGCAAACTTTTCATGTAATGGAGAACACTCCTTTTAAACTCTCTTTCTTCCACGCCACTTGGAATGCACACCTTACTCGATCAATCGAATCTGTGCTGGATACTGCTCATCTTGCTTATATACATAAAAAAACGATTGGTAGAAAAACAAAAGCCGAATCAACCAATTATAAGCTGGAGGGAACACTGGATCAGTTTATATTCTCAAATGGTGATGCTTACCTTGAATACAAATTCCCACATCAGTGGATGCTTCACAGTGGCAAACAGGAGAATGAGTCATTTATTCCGTATATTACGTTTACACCAATTGATGAAGAAGAGACATTAATTATGGGATATACCGGAAGGACATTTTTAAAGTACTTCCCTTTACTAGACCAAATTTTAGCTAAATTTAGTTTAAGAGTACTAAAAGAGGATCAAATTATTGTAGAAAGTCAACATCCTAGACCTATACCAGAAGCTTTAAAAATGGAGGCCCATGTTCATGCAGATATGGCTCAAATTCAGTTTAGAAAACGTTGGTTTCAGTTTTTACAAAATGGGTCTTGTTTTTCACTTGATTAAAGGCACGTAACGCAGTATTAAATATAGGTGTAGTGATGTTGATAGACGTGGATGCTACCCCATCGCCATCAAGCTAAAATTTTATAGTACCCCCTGAACCCAATTTTGTACTAACTCGTAACAAAAAATCCCTTCAAAAAAAGAAAGGCGCCTATGCACCTTTCTTTTGTAATTCATTCTCACTCTCTTAGCATTCAGAATCCCTTATGAATCACTTTAATGCATCATTGTACGGACCTAATGACTCTTTAGAAAAGTAATAATTTGTCTCCTTACTTTTCAGTAACATATTTCCTCTTATTATTAAAAATAAGTCGTTTCTACTTAATATTTTTACTATAACTCTAACTAGTGCTAACCAAAGGATCATAATAAGCCAAATATAATTTATTAATCACGTTTAAAGTACATAAGTCTGCACTGATTGAAAATGCAGAACCAGCATTAATATCGTTTAGCGTATTTCTAATCCGCTAACGACTTAAATCACCTTATTTCACTCTCTTCGGTAAAGTTGAGCCTGAATGTTCAATTACTGGATGAACATAAACATTAATGTCAGCATTACTAAAATAATTTTCACCTTGATCCCAATTCTTACTTATTTTCTTCCATTCTTTATAATTATTCCGCTTATATACTTCTCCTAATGCTAATACATCCACCTTATATTTTTTTGAACAAGCTTTATTGATTTTTGAATCCTTTGCTCCATCTCTTTTGAAATATCCTTCGTTAAGCGTTTTTCATCCATAACTTGTTTATAATCGCTAAAATGCAACTCCGCCAAAGTACCCTCGAGAAACAAATAGACGGATGTTTCTTCTCATTTCATGATCACGAATATGTACATCTAGCGTATTCTGTAAAACATTAGGATTCGAGAGTAATTTTTCAGAAAAAATAATCACTTGTATATGCGGAAAAAATAATTCACGACTAATTTTTTTAGCAATAATTCGTATTTGTTCAAATACACTATCTGCTTTTGCACTCACATTAATATAATTATTCCCTGCCCCTTTTCCACCTTGCTGCGCTAACTTACTGGGAAGTACCATCTGATACGTCCCTTTCATAATTGGATTTGATTTCTTTTCCTTAACAATATCGTAAGACGCGCCTACTACAAATCCTCTTTCTTCTATCTCCATTAACTCAGAGCAACCACTGTATTTTTCTGTTTAACTGTTGGGATTCAGCTCATAATGAAACATATTTTTACATAAAAGACTTTCGTATATAAATTTTTCAAATGATTTATTAGCGAATTGTTGACCAATATCACTTTTTTGAGTGAGTAATTTTTTAGATTGATGATGTAATGAATTTTGTTCGTTTCTTTTATGTAAAATATTCTAGTTTTGCATTAGGAAAGAACTGTTTCATATAGGAATAGAGATAATTTTTTATATCCTCTTCTTCTTCTTTTTGATAAATGTATTTTCCGATTCCATATTTCCCCCATTTATACCTTCTTTTCTCTTCATCTAATTCTAATTTTGTCATCGGGTAGTTTTTTTCAATCACTCTCTTAGCTGGCTTTGTAAAACGATGTTGAATAAATTCAAATGTAATATCATCCCGTGCATCAAGAGGTAATTCAGCATTTAGGCGTTCAAACATATGATAGTATCCTTCCTTCCAGCCTTCATGTAGGTAAATAGGAGCTACAATGAAACCAAGAGGATATCCAGCTCTAGCTACTTTTCCTGCTGCCTCAATTCGCTTAGCTAAGGGAGAAGTTCCTGGTTCAAAGTTTTTAATCACATAATCAGCGTTTACACTAAAGCGAAATCTTGTTTTTCCATTATGTTTAGCATCAAGTAAATGATCTACATGGTGGAATTTCGTAACAAATCTCAATTTCCCATATTCAGATTCTCCAAAATGCTCAATGGCCCGTTTAAGGGTATGCGTTAAATAATCGATTCCTACAATATCTGAAGTACACGACGCTTCAAATCTTGTTACTTCAGGTGCACGCTCTTTCATGTATTTATCAGCAGCATCTAAAATTTCTTCAACATTTACATACGTTCGTATATAAGGCTTACTTCCCATCGTTGTTTGTAAATAACAATAATGACAATGTCCCATACATCCCGTTGCAAAAGGAATTGCATACTCTGCTGAAGGCTTGGAAGTATCGAATTTCAGTGTTTTTCTAACACCAACAACCAGCGTGGATTTTGCTACTCGATACTTTTGAAAATCGTTATCCCCTGGCAAATCTCTTACTTGATTATGAGAAGTAGTATGTCGAATTTCAACATCCATCTTTGAAAACTTCTCAAACAGCTCTTTCCCCAAAGGATAATCTAGTGCTTTCGGTTCAAAATATACGAGCTTAGGCATAAATGGCTTATTCATTCTAACATCCCCTCTGAAATATCACCATAATAGTAAGTGTAAGCTTGGTTTGCCTCATCTTCGGTAGCATATATAGCCATCTCATTTGTTAGTGGATAATACGTTTCGTAAAGAAATAGTGCTAATTCATTAGGTCTTTCAGGATTATTTACAACTGCTGCAGCTTGTATGTTAGCTACGTCTTGAGTATGAGGATTTCGGTAAAAAATATAAACAATGTCACCAGCATGATACGTATTACTTTCAGAAGAAAATTCCATTCCATCACCATCTCATTTCATAAAATTCAATGCTCACAGTTTTACTTTCTAATTTCCTTGTAGTGTAACTATTTAATTACATTGATAATGATTACGTCATACAAACATATTTGAAAAATGAATAATAAATGTACTCCCAAAAAGGCAAGCATATATCAATGCTTGCCTTTCGTTCTAACGACGATGTTCAACAAGATCGATTACACCTAAAACGACGTGTGCTAAACCAAAACCAAATACTGTATTTGCAATCATTTTATTAGTTCCACGAGTTTGTTTAAGAGCATAACCTGCTGCTGTCACTGCTGTACCTAAAGCTGTTGGAATTAATCCTTCACGAATGTCCACAGTGATGCCTCCTTGTTTCGCAGTTAGTAAATTTGTTTTAATAACTCTAGGTAAAGTATTAAAACAAGTATTAGTATTTTTCTTTTTAATAAAATTATGTGAAATTTTTATGAATAATATTTTAAATTCATAACAGCTATAAAGATTGAAAAAATTATTAATTAACAAATAAGAAAATATCTTCAAAACGTATTTTCATATGAAAATTTTATACCTCTGACAAAAAAACTTTGCGGAAATTCTCTCCATAAAAAGTGCTCCTAAATTTATATAGGAGCACTTTTTTATGAAACACTATTCTTTATTTGCTTATGAACCACTTTATTATAATAACCATGCTTTACAACCTGCCTAAAATCATCTATCTCGATATCCATTCTTTCCGCAATATCTACAACAATTGTATTTTGTAAAACATTCACCACAAATCCCATTAATTGCAAATTAGGATTTTTACGATATGAAAATTGAACGTAATCCCCAAGTGTTACTTCTTTATTATGCTTCATTTGGCGCCCCCTAAATTATCGATAATTATACAATAGTTTTCCCCTTTTTCACTTCTACATACTGGGTCACCAGTTTATCATTTTAGCCAATTCATCTCCCACCTACTTATTTCGCGTTCCTTGAGGAAGGGGTCTTCTTGGTTAAAATGATAAAAGTTATGCATATAATAAAAAAAGACAAACTCTCCAATGTGAGGAGTTTGTCCAAAACCATGATTTCTTTAGTTTAACAATATAGAATTCCGTTCCGATAAGAATCTTTCTTTTTTCCATATCCCACGATTTTTGCATCGATACTAACAATAGTGGATTAGAATAATGACTTAATACTTGCTAGGACAGTAAGAATACCTATAATAATGACAAATACATTGCTCGATTTCCCTTTGTATTTAGCAAGTACTGATACTTTATGGATTGCATACATTGGTAGTATACATAAGATAGCAGCAACTAGCGGACCGCTAAGGGCATCAATGATTCCAAGAATACTTGGATTTGTATAAGCAACATACCAGCATGTTAATACGACAAAAGTAAGAATCATTGTCTTAACTGTTTTTTCTCCTATATCTTTCCCACGTTTTTTACTGGACTTGATAATCATGTCACGCATTACCTCATACGCTCCTATATAATGACCAAGGAAAGACTTTGTAATAGCCACAAATGCAATGATAGGAGCTGCAATAGTGATTACTGGCGAATTAAGCTCATTAGCAAGATATGATAGGATTGACAAGTTCTGTTCTTTTGCCACCTTAAGATCATTTGGAGTCAAACTTAAGGTACTGCTCCAAACAAAGAACATAACAACTACGAATGTCATAATATAACAAACTTTTTGTATTTGAGCACATTTAGCATCAGTAGCATCTATTCCATACGTAGCTCTCTGTTTCATAACAAATGACGAAATCATAGGCGAATGATTAAACGAGAATACTATGATTGGAAGTATCATCCATATCGTTCCTAAATATCCTGTTCCTGTTGAAGCAGTAGAAACACTTGAAAAACTAAGCATTGACGTATTCCACTGTGGAATCAAAGATATTGCGATAAAAAGGAGAGAAGCTATAAAAGGATACACTAGCATGCTCATGATCTTTACAGTTATATCTTGACCAAAATTTAGTATAGCGATAAGACCGAGTACTAAGACAAGCGATAAAATGGACCTTGGAGGCTCCGACATGTGCAATTGATGCACGATAAAGCTACTAGCGGTATTTGTAAGTGCGACCGAGTACATCAGCACGATCGTATAAATGGAGACAAAATACACAATATTAAAAATGATACTTGCCTTATTTCCAAAATACTCTCTTATTGTACCTGTAATCCCCTCATCGGCAGAGTTCGAAGCGTAAATCATTTTAGCAAGCGCCCTATGTGAATAATACATAACAGGATATGCAAGTATGGTAATTAACAGCAATGATAATAAACCACCTGAACCTGCATTAATCGGTAAAAAGAGTACTCCTGCTCCAATTGCTGTTCCAAAAAGGCTCAATGCCCAGGTAGTATCCTGTTTATGCCACTTTTTAGGGTCTAGATATTTCTCATTTTTTACTGCAGTGTTATCAGCTTGAAATTCTATGTTTTTTGCAGTATTCCCATCCATATAATAATTCCTCCTTGTGTCCTATTCTTAATTTTCTTTTTTAAGATATAGGAATATAGACCGTTCTTGAAAAATGAATAGCTTATATAGTGCGCCACAACGAATATCCCCCTTCTAGGTTAATAAAAATCAAAAAATTAGCGAAGCATCAACCTGAAGGGTTTATTACCACTTATAAAATATTTTAATTATATAGTAGTATATTTTATTGATAACTCCCCCAATATACAGACATCCTTAGGCGAACAATAGAGTAAAGATTGTTAAAAATTTCACAATACACTCGATAACTTATTGATTTAATTGTTTCTCCCCAAAGATTTTATTTTTAATGGCAATTCCTGTAGGTGTAGCTGCAATACCACCTAAACCTGTCTCTCTTAATTCGCGAGGCATCTGTCTTCCAACTCTATACATGGCTTCAATCACTTCGTCAGCATTGATGAGATTGTTTACGCCGGCTAATGCGATGTCCGCTGCTGCTAAAGCATTTGCCGTTCCAATGGCGTTTCTCTTTACACAAGGAATTTCTACCAAACCAGCGACCGGATCACAAACTAAACCGAGTAAATTTTGTAATGCAATCGAAAAAGCTTCAGAAGATTGCTGTGGCGTTCCACCCGCAGCTTCTACCGCAGCTGCAGCCGCCATCGCTGAGGCACTTCCTACTTCAGCTTGACATCCTCCGTACGCTCCTGAAATACAAGCGTTGTTTGCGACTATCGTTCCAAATAACGCTGAAGTGAATAGAAAATGAATCATATCTTCATGACTTAACTGCAACGTATCTTTAATACTAAATAAGACCCCTGGAATTGTCCCACTCGCACCCGCTGTTGGAGTTGCACAAATAGCTCCTAATGCAGCATTTACTTCATTAACACCGATAGCACTTTGGATCGCTAACACCATCAAATCTCCAGAAAGAGCTTTCCTATTTTCTCGATAGTTTTTAATTTTAACAGCATCACCTCCGGTTAAACCGGTTGGAGAAAATACACCGTCACCCTCAATACTTTTATTTATTGCATGTTGCATAGTCGTTAAATTTCGTTCCATTTTACTCCAAACTTCTTCATAAGAAGTTTTAGTTTGTTCGATTTCCTGTTCGATTGCTAATTCATAAATTGGCTTTTGGCTTTTATTAGCTGCATCCACAATTTCTTTTATGGCCATATACATATTTTTCACTCCTTAATGTAATTAAAGAATAATAAGATTAGCTATATTACTGAAACTTCCTAATTCCTTCTGAGCATTACCAGGCAATAGCGAATCTAAAGCGAATGCATATAAATATTTTGTTTTATCTTCCAAACTATGAAAGTTGTTAATTTCCACATCATATTGTTTAAAGATCCTGCGTAAGACAAATTCAAAGTCAGCTCTTTCTGAAATCGCAATAACAACTGGTAATGGCCCCTGCAGATCTAAGCTAAATCCATCAATTTCAACATGTTTGACTTCAATCAATCCACCACCGACCGAAATACCCATCGTTCTAATACTGCAACTTTCATCCTCTACATATACATCTGCCGTATTTGGATGACCGGCAGGACTATCACCCGATTTTTCAATAAAGGTAATGTCAATTCCTTTAGATTCTGCTATTTTAATAGCATCTGGCACTTTACTGTCATCGGCAGCAAAGCCTAATATACCAGCAATAATTGCAAAATCAGTTCCGTGACCTTTATGGGTTTCAGCGAATGATTCATAATACTTTACTACAACTTTTTTTGGAAGACCTTGAAATAATTTATTAGCAACTGTTCCAATAGCCAATGCACCTGCAGTATGTGAACTTGAAGGACCTATCATAATGGGTCCAATCACATCAAAACAACTTTTGTATTTAATAACCTTTTTTTCTTTAATAGATGCTACATTTATGTTCATATAAGCACCCCCATAATTTATTATTTTTAGCTGTAGTTGAATCTAAGTTGTTAGAATGATCGATTCAAAACAAGTTTCATTTGATAACGCTTTCTTTATTGAGTTGAATAAACTTTCCTTCTAATCCGCTATCCACCGTATAGTAATCATATCAGTATGTCCAATTTTAAAAAATTACTGGCAAGTTCTTTAGAATTTTTAATCCAAAACAAGGTTTGATATTTTCTCTAGAGGTAATAAATTGTGTCTCGACGCCCTCATTATAACTTGTATATTTATAAGTTTAATCTTTTTTTATTTTTAGAAAGATTGAATAGACAGAATTTTGAATAGGTAATAAATCACACTTAGTATGTAGCAATTGTGTCCTTTGTTTGAAGCTGTATTAGTTAGTAAAAAAGCAAAAATAACACAGAGTTCCTTTCATAAACACATTGATTATATTGAAAAATCATTATAAAGATACTTATATTGTCTTTTGTTTGAACATCTTATTTTGGACGGGAAATCTGTTGCAATAAATAATTCATTCAGATGAAAAGGAATACATTAATGAAATTTAAAACCACTTCCGTATACTAATTACACAATTTGTATAAATATTAATTATCAGAAAAAACAAACTTCCCATTCGGATCTTAACATAAAGGATACATTCCAAATAACAATGGAGATTCTGCTTTATCAATTTCTTTATACGTTATATTTCCCTCTTTACCTGCAACAGCAACTTGTACTTTTTCATTTGTTTTCACATCTTCTGCACCTATTGCACCACCCGCCAATAATCCTTTACTTAACAGACTCTCGTGAACAAAAGTTAGAGAGTTATGGAACAAAATATAATGTGTATGTACATACATTTCTTTTAAAAGAAGTTTTGTAGTATGCAACTGAATTAAAAAAATATAGATTTTTATGACTCTTTTTAGGGGATATAGCAAAGTGGGATCTTTTATATGCACATTGCTATACCGAACTAGATTTCAGCATAGTATTTTTTTGCAACTCATTGATTTTTACCAAACACGTATAAAAACCAAAAATATGAAAATAAATGACTGGCTAAAATTTTACTTTCAATAAAATAAAAAAGAACCTGCAAATTTGCAGATTCTCCTGATAATGATTTATATGAGTAAGACTCGGAAATATAATACAATGATTCAAAAATAAGTTCAAGTAAATTCAAAGAACCCGCTGGAGTTCGAGTTCTTTCAGAAGTGATGATGTTTTCTAGGCTTAGCAAAGTGAGAAAATACAAGAATATAATACATTGAGATTTAGAGAATTTCAATACTTAAATTAGAGGTTATTTTAATATGATGTAACATCAGCATTTTGAAGGAATAGCAATGAATACCTTATACATTCCCAGTCTACATAACGCTTTATTATCAGTAGAAAGAAAAAGGAAAATCCCTACTTTCACAATAAATCCGTCTTGCTACTCTATTCATTTTTTGATACATTCCTATCCACCGTTTTAGGCTTCTCTTTTGTACTGTGTTAGCCGAAAAATTGTATAAATCATAATTCGTTTTTCTTCCACCTGTTTCACCCTTTCTACACCCTAGTTTTACAAAATAAGAAGTCATCAAAACTTATATTTATTACTTTCTGTTATCTCCTTTCTCTTGTTCTATGCATAGTCTATCTGAATTTTTATTAGCTACTAAAAAAAGAATTTACAGGACAATTAAAAAAAGCCAAGTGCATTGCACTCGGCTTTATGGTCGATTAAACAATTTTACTTCAGACGTATTAAACTGATGTAGATAGTCTTTAGTAGAAGTATAGCCTGAATTCATGAGTGTTTTCTTTTCTTCTTCTGTGATATCGAAATTAAACGACGGCGTAAAGAATGTATTGATAAATACAGTACGGGCAGCATCTTCTTTGGTTGTTTTTCCGCTCTCATGACCTTTGATCATCGTTTGAGACAAATTCCATGCAAAATGAATAAGAGAATGGCCAATATGATGTTCTGTTGAAGTTGCGATATGTTTTAACATGGCAATCTCGGCCTGAGATTCTAAACGGAAACCCAGTGTTTCTTTGTTGTAGACAATTTCATCTGCAGGATCAAAGAAAGATGCATTGTATTTCGTGTGTAAGCTTCTTAGTGTAGAATGATCCTCCGTATTGCTTACCAGTTTATTAACCTCGTCAATCGTATCTGTGGTCGTGAAGTGTTCTTCTTTATTCACAAAACTTTTCCGATCAAATAAACGAATTGGGTAGTTATCCAGTACACCTCCGTCTACATAATAATCTTTATCCCATTCCACAGATTTAAAAAAGAATGGGATGGACATCGAAATCCGCACAGCAACTACTAACGGGACATCAGGTGTCGTTTCACGAGAAAACGTACGAAGCTGGTGTGTAGAAATGTTCGTTCCTTGGAAAAACACGTCTTTTCCTGTTTTGTCATATAACTGCTGAAAGGTTGTGTCCTTACTCCCTGTCCACTTTTCAACGATCTTTCCTACCCACTCAGTGAAGAAATCCCCTTTATAGATACCAAAACCATCAAAAAATAAACGAATATTATCTTGTACAATCGAAAAATCATCATCTTTAAACGCTTTAAAATTCATGTCTTTGTGGATTTTTACAAGATCTGCGAATGGAATGGAAAGACCTAAAAGTAATGCAGTAATCGCTCCTGCTGAAGTCCCCCCAAATCGTTGTATTTCTGGTAAAATCCCTTCTTCATTTAGTGCACGGATGGCACCTATATAAGCGCTTCCCTTTACTCCGCCACCTTCAAATACTAAGTTACGAAATGGATATGCCATTATATACCTCCAATAGAGAAATTTTCGATCTGTTATAGTATCGGAAGTATATTGAAATATATTCCAAATGGTATTAAGAAAGCTTCATGCCCTCCGATACGTATGGCGGAATTATCTTTATTCAATGGATGAATTGTTTGAAAGAGAAGGTATCTGCTTGGAATGGTAATTTAGTAGGATAGGAAACAGGAAACGGAGCGTATCTATGGATGCACTAACTAATAACCCTTTTTGAATCGTATATAACGTAACTTCTTTTCCGATGTATCCTCAAAGTAAAATCACGAGCAAAAAACCAAGAAACAATCTACATTTCATAAATCCCTCACCATCTATAACATACAATCCAGTGAAATAATTTGTTTCAGATACGTAGAAATATGATTTAACCAGCAATCAATAATCAGGTCTTCTTACCCTAAATATACCTGAATCTATTTGTTTCCATACCGGAAGAGTTAAATCATTTTGTTCCCATTCATGCAATTAAACAGATATGTATAATTGCATATCCATTAAATCGCTTTTAGTGCTATATTTTAATAGCGATGAATGCTATTATTTCATAAGTTGTCAACAAGCGTTATGTATGTATGAGAAAAAGGAAGGAGCCAAATAGGTCCCTTCCTTTTTCTACTAATTAAATAAATTACTCTCTGGTAAAAATTTAATTAGTGATGCTCCTTTACAAGCGTCTGATTATGCATTAAAAATGCTAGCTTTGCTTGCTGTCGGAAAAATTAAAGATGATAGCATTAAGTTATTAAGAGACAAAAATTCATCAACACGAAGACAGATTCGTCTTGGCTAGATAAATTTGGTGATAAATACAGGAAGTAACTCTTACGATTCAATGATTCCTTTTCCTGCCTTCTACCCTTGCCACTTCTGTTTCATGACTTGCAAATATAGATCTTCAAACTCGTTAAAATGGACGCGAAAAGCACCTAATGTATCGATATAAGCAGTAATCACATCTTCTTTATTAAAATGGATCCCTTCCTGTGCAATATCATAGCTATCATCAAGGCTGTATAAATCAAAATATTCCTCTTCCCAATATACGCCTCTGTTTACTAGTAAACGAGTGGAGCAAGTAAGCGCTTGTTTCACATTACATTTCTGAGCTACTAACTTTTCATTTAAGACAGAAAGAAGGATATTTACCGAGTATTTTTCATCAACTATGCGGCTATATGACAGTAAAGCCAATTCTATATATATCAGCTTTGCTTTAGACATTAAAGATATCTCCATAATTTCATATGGCGGGTGCTCATTTGCTTCAATCAACCTATCGCACCATGAAATTACCTCCTCTCTATCCCAAAGCCCGCAGCCTAGTCCTAATGCATACAAGTGGGCTAACGTTTGATAAGATTTCAATATGTTTCACCTTCTATTTAACTGTATAGTGTTATTGCATTCATTTTGGAAATAATCACGTTTAGTAATAAATACAATAAACTCCCCAAACGGACAGCTTATTTGCATTAAAAACGCTACACATGAACTTTTGCTTTTTTTCGACGAATAAGCCACCAAACTAAAGATAGCAGTACTAGAGGGAACGGAATTACCTGAATAAAGAAAAATACTTTCCAAAAATCGTGCATCGTACTACCAGGGGAATCTGTTGCCATCCCGCCAATAAAAAAAGACAATGGAATGACAAGTATATTTATACCTAAACTAATCATTAGAAATGATAGATTCTCCTTCCAGATTATTAGTAATGCAGCCACGATAAATAAAACCAATGCAGTACCCAGTATAAGAAACAGTGCTCCAAAAAAAAATACAAAGTATAAAATACCATTGATTAAAGGTTCCACAATAGCCCTCCTAAGGATTCATTCTATAGAAACACTCATGTTATTTAGAAAGTCAGGATGCTAAACCTCTTAGTTCTCTTTCAATTTCTTCATTGCTATAGTCTTCTTGTCTTCTACCATTTTATCAGCTAAGAATACTTTATCTACATGCTTATATTCTGGACTGCGTTAGGACATATGTTTCTATTGTACAACCCGCTAACACTTAGACCTGCTAATACGATACCTTTAAAGGCTCTGTTCATATTCATTTGCCCCTTTTATCTTTTCGTATTTTTTTCTCCATCCATAGACAGTCCATTATGAACGTTTTCATTATAAGTATTGTCTGCTGTTACTGTTTTACTTTCCTAACTATCTGTTTCGGCCCTGATTCTTACCGTTTCAGTATTACACTTCAATTCGCATTATCATTACATAAAAAGGACATACCTATTCATATATACCCCTTTATTATTTTATAAAGATTATACAAAAATTAACAATTAATCATTTACTCAACAATAGATAATATGGATAAAGAAAAAATACTAGAGAGTATCACAGTGTAGTAGTCTCCTAGTATCTGTTCATAGTATTTTAACGGCTATGCAAATGAGGAGGGATAAAAAAAGACCTCTTACGGAAAGATAAGAGGTCATCAAGAAGATAAAAATGTTGTATTTGAAACACGCGAGTTTCTAATTCACATCATAACACAATATATCCGTATATTCAATATATACATTAAATAAAGGAATGTATGTTCAAAAAAACACATGGAATATTAATTTGGAACAGTATGTTTTCTTCTTTTATCCTACTTTTTCTACACTGCCGTAATTGTAACAATGGATGGTATCCTCTGTATACTGATGAGCAATTGTAGCAAGTTTTTCTAAATTCTCTTCCGTTACCTCATGAGTAAACAGAACAAAATTACTGTCGGATTCGGAGTCTGTTGAAATGGAACCATCGATCCGTTATGAAATGTTGAGCTTGCATCTCCTAGATTCCATGTAAATATTCGCTAATTCCAATCCCCTTTCGTGTCTATTTTATGTTTAATATAGTCTCGTACCGTACAAACGGGAAATGTTGTTAATTTGAAAAGAGAGCGGAATAAAATTTCTTTATCGCCTCTGTTCTTTCTTCTGTATGATAGAAAAAACGGAGAAAGATGGAATTTTATCTATCCTCATCACTTGTTAGAAAATTCTAATTTGATTAAATTGAAAGAAAATGATATATTGATTTTAGAATAATAATCCAATTAATGGATGACAACCTAATACCTGTAAGTGGACTATGACAATGTCAGATAAACGGGAGGAATTTAATATGAAAAAATTATGTTCATTTGCTTTAATCGGTGCCTTAACCTTTTCGGGTTTTATCGTTTTAGACAGTACGCTACCTGATAAAGCGCGCGCTGAAGTAAATACGATTAAGCAAGCTTCAGCTATTGTGGATGATTGGCCATGGCAGACGTATTTCTTATTGCATCACAATGTGGACTATCTACAAGAATTAGCCCCTGGTACGTTAAAACAAGGTGGTACGTTTGATACGACGGTGTATATAGGCGGAAAAGATGTAGGTGTTGTAAAGATTTATCGATTGAACGGAGAAGGTAAATTGCAACGCTACAAAACCATTTCTGCAGGTGAGGCTGGGCACCACTACTATTCTAGGTTCACAACACCAATTACAACGGTTTACACACCAGGTACATATGTGGCAGTACTAAAAGTAGACAATTCATATTATTATGGTGGTTCCTTCCAAATTACAAAGTAAAACATATAGGTATATTTGTCTGAAACGCACTGGGTTACGGTGCGTTTTTTATTAGCTTACAGAACGCATGATCACATGGGAAATCCAAGACTACGATAGAAACGAAATTAAACGTGATGAAATTTGTAACAGTTAATGTGGATGCCACAATCCATGTTGGTATTTTAAAAGGTATGATAGGATTTGTCATTGGTTAAGATACGGATACTGGTATGGCCGATAACGAATTAGATCCATTTACAATTGTTATGATTCGGGCTGTGTTTCTAACGCAATAAGATTTGCATAAGATTATTTTAGAAAATTAATATTTGATTTTTATAGTGACTCAATATACCGTATTTTAGAATCGAGTTACATATTTAAAAATCATCACCAAGAGAATATGCAAACTTGCGGGTTCTTATTTAAAACATAATGCCAGAAAAGCTGAGGTGAATAAAGTGCAAAGTTTAAAATCTTTAAAACGTGACGTATACATTTTTCTTCCATTGTCTATTTATTTTTCCTCCATTTTTATTTCATTCTATATTATAGAGAATACATTCAACTTGCTAAGTTTTTTACCAGCACTTGGAACCCTGTATGTCTGGGTAACTAGTGTGATAGACATTAAAAATAAAAACTACAAAATAAAATAAAAAAGCATCTGAACTAGATGCTTTGCTCTTAATGTTATAGAATATTGACGCCCATGACCATACAGCTACCAAAAACAATACATACCAAACCTAAAAATATTAAAAAATCTGGCAGATCAAAATGTTCGAGTAACGCGCCTATTAATAATAAAAAGGGATATACTAGAATTTCAATCCAGGTTACGCCCCCTGCTTTCTTTATTTCTCGGTAAGATACAACGCTGACAAGTAAAACGCCTACTACAATCAACCCTATCCCTAACATCATCCATTCATCCTTTTGAAAATTTAGTATTTCACTTTCATATACTGCTCTTTTACGAGCACCAATAATTCCCTCAATTTCTTCTCTACAGGATGTTCTTGATTTTCAGATACTTCTCTCCCGTATGATGAAAATCTTTGTGAGCAAGCACTAGTTGTAACTTCCAATTTCGCGTATGAGAATGTATGCTCATTTTCTTTACCAATGTTTTCAGTAGTGCTTCCATTTGAACCAACGCGTATACAGCTTTCATCAAGTTTGGTGCGCTTACCTTCCTTGTTAACCGTGTAATACGTGTCATTGACTTCCCCATATTTCATATCGGCTGTAGATGTAACTGCGGTCCCGTCTGCAGAAAAAGTGACGACACGAAATCCATCTTCTTCTGGCAACAACTCAGCTCCTGGAACATTATATAGTACCAATAGGTCTCCTTCGTATGCTTCTGGAATGAGATAAATGGTATCTGTAGTGTCTTGTCCGAATCGGATACAACCGCTTAAAAGAATCATAATAAAGATTCCACAATACATTATAACTTTTCTCATAGAATTTCTCCCGTTATGTGTAAGAATGGTATAGTATGTATTATACAATTTGATATATTTCCTTGGATAGAATAAGTTTCTAGTTTGAAGTCGGTTTTACTATTGTCATATAAAAGATTTATGTCAGTGAATGATTAGCACGAAGAGAAATGGAGTGAATTGATGAGCAGACGTTTTGCATTAAAATATGAAAATAAGATTTTGAGAAAGATAATGATTACCGTAAGCATTGTCATACTCGTTTTCATTGCAACAGGGTGTGATTCTGTCCAAAATGATGCAAAGGATGTAACGGAGATTCCGCTAAACAGCAAATTAGAATCCCTTATTTCAGAAAGTATCATTGCCTGGAATCAAGACAAATTAAATCATACAGAAAAACAATTTGAGACGCATGTAATCTATGGAACTGAAATGAAGGATGAAAAAATGTATGTCTACCTTCATTCCCTCATGCAAGGATACAACCGCGAAACACAGACAGTTTCTCAAGCAGGACATTTACTTCCAGTCC
Source organism: Bacillus sp. AR8-1 (assembly GCF_008042345.1). NCBI lineage: Bacteria > Bacillati > Bacillota > Bacilli > Caryophanales > Bacillaceae > Bacillus > Bacillus sp. AR8-1. The sequence goes on along the minus strand of NZ_QNUB01000014.1, from coordinate 35,853 downwards.
GTGTGACGGTCACAAAAAATGGGGATGATTACATCATTGAAGATTACCGTGAACCAGGAGATGGTGCTGAAAATGAACCTACTTTGCGCAACATGTTCCCGAAAAAGTATGCGGATCAAGCACTCACTATCTCAAATGAAACGATTCAATCATTAGAATCTCGTATGCAAGAATATGTTTCTAAGTGGCTGGAAGATACAAGTAATAAGAGACAAGATAGATAACAAATAAAATATTCCTAATCGAATATTTTACAAAAAAAGGAGAGATATAATCTCTCCTTTTTCTACTTTATACCTAGCATTATTTGTTATATCCACCAAGTTGCTGTTCTGCCATAGCAACGAGACGTTTTGTGATTTCTCCACCTACAGAGCCGTTCGCTCTTGCAGTTGAATCTGCGCCTAATTGTACGCCGAATTCTTGTGCAATTTCATATTTCATTTGATCTAGTGCGCTTTCTGCACCTGCAACCACTAAAGAGTTGTTACGATTGTTTGCCATCATATATCACCTCCTGTACGTTTAATATGCTACGAAACAAAGAAAATATTATTGGTAAATAAAACTATTTATAGTTTGTTCTTTTATCCACTATTTTACTTTTCCGTAACGATTTCAGCAGAATAACAGTATGAGTTTCGTTTATTCGCATTAATATACAGAATGGAAAATATGTTTACGAAGAGTTATATTTTTTATAAACATTTATTGATGTAGATGTATTGCAAGTTCTTCTAAAATATTGACAGATAATATGCCACGTGTTAAATTCAAAACATTTAAATATTAAGGAGATGAGTGACTGATGTCAGTTAATAAGATAGAAGAATATTGGTATATGTACGCTAAAGAAAATGGATTAAACATGAGTGTTCCAGATTCGTGGATGTTTGGAGATGGTTCCAAAGAAATGGGAGATAAATTAGGAAGTTTAGTAGTTAAAGGAATCAAAACAGGAACATGCGCTGCACATTGTGTTTATGAGCTTGAAGGGGAAGAAATTCAAAAAGTTGGTCAGTACGATATTGTATTGGATGGAGACAATAATCCATTAGCAATTATAAAATATACAAAGATCGATTTACTAAAAATGAATGAAGTAACAAGTAATTTTGCAAGATCTGAGGGTGAAGGCGATTTAAGCTATGATTATTGGTATAGTGAGCACGTTAAATTTTTCACTTGGGAATTAAGTCGGTATGGACTTAATTTTACTCCAGACTTAATGCTAGTTTGTCAAACGTTTAAGGTAATGGATGTTTATAAAGATTAAACATGAATGAAAATCAAACATGTTTATTTTATATTATGTTTTTAAGCATTTCGTCATGTAAAAAAACAAAATCCCCTTCAGGAAAGCTGCTAAGCTAGCGTAAGGTGCTAAATTCCCTCAAAGTATCTCAAAAGCTGGATAATCATTTAATATTTCTGTACTCTCCAACTTACAACAAAACACATCGCAAAATATTTTTACGATGTGTTTTAAAAGGGAAATCATCATCAAGTTTTTCACCCATATTTTTATAAGGAGTTTTACCATTGAGGATAAACGCCTTCATTTCAAAACAGTTCTTTTCATTTGTATACGATATGTCTCACACATATAGTATACAAATTATTACACTTACTTTTCTTCACCGCTTGCTTGCATGGAATTAAAAGTCCAATTTAATTTCAACGCATCTCCTTGAAATACATTTTGTTCTTCACCGTTATCTACGAATGTAAACATTACATAAAATGTATCATCATCACCTGGAGCAAGTCCATTTCCTTCTCGATCTACAATACCGTTCTTTACAAGATTAGGAATATTTCCATTTTGCGTAGCTACCTTTAATTCAGATAATGTAGTAGACCAAATTGGAACCTCATTTTTATCCAAGTTCCACAAGAAATCAACACGGATATGATCACCAAAATCAGCATTTCCATTATCCCCTTTCGCATCGATTACACTGTAATCTGTCAGGAGTTTCACATCTCCTATTGCTAAGGTTCCTTTGTTTACTAATTGAAAACCACGTTCCATTTCATCACCTGGTTTCAGATTGTCGACATTAATAACAACTTCTGGATTCACACTCAAATCTAAAGTACCCGCTGCAAACGTGTTTTGTGATACTTCCTTATCACTAAAATATGCATATGTTCCCCCGCCAATTAAGGATAAGCCAAGCATTGCAGTTACAACACCCATACCAAGTTTTTTCTTCATACCCATTTCACAAGTCCCCCTATTGTTAAAGTTTAAACTACAAACCTTATTTCCATCCCACAAACAACAATAATAATTAAGCAACTTCCTTGTCCCATAATGAAAGCAAACTTACTTTAAACTAGTTACTTCATGTACCCAAACGACTATGACTCTTAAAATGACCGGTAATGTTACCGTAAATCATTTCCGGTCATTTGTTAACCAATCCATTTCATTTAATATCCATTGTCTGATGCCTTTATTTACTCTAGAAGTTTGTCCACTTATTTTTTTGGTTCTAAACCGATAGAGCGTAAAATTTTCTCTAACGTCACTGGCCCTACATTTTCTTTCGGTTTCTCGTTTCCTTTAGCATCTGGGCCCTTTTTCAAGAAGTTTTTCTCAATTAAACGAACATCCGTTTCACCTACAACACCATCTTGATTTATATCTCCATCTTTTACAGATACTTTTCCTTTTCCATACGATAAAGCTGCTATTCTAGCATCTTGAATATCTACCATTTTATCGCCGTTTACATCACCTGCAAGGTTATCATCCATGTCAGCTCTAAAGTTTTGTCCCACTAATTCTCCATCCTGCATTTTCCCTATTTTTGTTGTTAATTTACTATTTAAATGACCTGGCATTTCTACGAAAATATCATATTCTTTATCGCTTACTGGAACACTATGAATTTCAAATTGTCCGTTATCACCAATCGTTCCTGTATATTTCTTTCCATTCTTTCCAACTGCGTACACTTTTGCTCCTAGTTTTGTATAGTCTTTCTTACCTAAATACCCCTCTTCATTCAAGAAAGCTTCCGGGCCAATATATCCTGTAACCGTTGAATGTTTCGAAACAATAGCAAAAGATTTATCTTTAAACGCAGGAATCTCAATGCCTTCTGATGCACCAACTTTTGTATAAGAGAACTTATCTACTCCAAATGCAGTCAAATCATTAAAGTATTCATCGTTCGTCATCTCGAATGTAACATCTAAAAATGGTTTATCTCCATCTAATCCTTTAAATTCTTTTCCTTCCAATGATGCGCCAACTTTCACCTTGTTTTCCCAAGCTCCTGCTTCACTTATCTTCGGATCTTCTAATTTAAGGTTCAATCCATGTTGTTCTACATATTCCGTAAGTGCTGGATTTGGTTTCACATCTGTAAATTTAAATAGCTGCTTGTAATAAGGAATTTCAAATGTACCTGACATAAGCTGTTTTACATTATTAAGATTCAAAGTTAATGTAATTTTCTCTCCTAATTTGATTTTATCTTTGTCATAACTTGGAACAGCGTATTCTGTCCCTTCTTTTACAAAGACGTAATCTTTATATCCAGTTGCCATATTCCCTGCAGTTGCAAGATCATATCCAAATAATTTTAAATTTAATGGTTCATTTATTTCCTCTGGAAGTACTCCAAATTTAAAATCACCATTTGCTTGAATTGTATTCAACCAACCTGATGGGAAGGCTGAGTTTTGATAATATACAATTTGATTCGCTTTTTGATCATATTGCAAGCCTTTTGCCTTTAATGCATCTACTGTAGAATCATAAATATTACCATGCACCCATAATGCACGCTGGCCGTCTTCTTCTTTAAACATAGAATCATTGACTTCGTGTATACCAGGTTGTACATCCTTAAATTTCATTTCAGGTATTACATTATCAATGATAATGCTATCGCCTTTTGTATAAGATTTTCCTTCTTTATCATATCCAACGAAGTTCAATTCGTAATCTCCATCAGGCAACATAACAGGTTTATCCGCAATTGGATGAGCTGGATTTCCTGTGAATGGAAGTACATACCCTCCCATACCAGAAAACATCATATATTCAACATTCGGTGTTAGACTACTTGCATTAAGTGTACCAACGACTCCTAATGCCTTCCCTGTCGTTCGGTCCTTCACAATTGCATCAATGGTTTCGAGAGGACTATTTAATTTAAATGACAACGGCGAACTTGGTCTTTCCATAAATGGATGGAATTTAGAAGCATCTGTTGCCATTGCATCTCTCAGTAAATCTACAGACGCAATCCCTTTTTCTGTGAATTTAACTGCAAATGGTACTTGATATACTTCTTTTTCATTGTTTTTATTTGAAATATGAATATAGCCCTCATATCTACCAAATTCAGCGTTTTCTGGAATGGTAATTTCAGGGTTAATTTCCTCTGATGCACCAGGAGCTACTTTAATAGAATCTGGTACGTTTAGCTTCACACCATTCTTCGCTGCATCTTGCACACCTACACTTGTAGGTGAAAATTTCACCTCTAATTTAAACTCTTTCCCATCTGTTTTACTGCTGTTCTTAATTAAAACTTTTCGACTATCTTTAATAGGCCCATTTTCAATTTGATTTTTATACCCAAATGCAATAGAACCTGTTTTTTCTTCAATTTCTACTTCTTCATCACCTACAACGTTTGATGTTTTATCAACAACCTCGATAGATGTATCTGCATGAACTGCACGATATGCATCAATTCGTCCTGAGCCCACCTCAAATACAGAACGCTCTTCCTTTAAATCAACTGCGGTATTCATGAGTGCTTCTTTTACTTCAAATGGACTATAGTTTGGATGTTCTTGTAAAATAAGTGCCGCTACCCCTGCAGTATGAGGAGTTGCCATAGAGGTACCTGACATACGTCCATACGCTACCGGATAATTATCTCCATCTTTTGGATCATTAATATATTCAGGAACAGTTGAGAAAATAGACACACCTGGTGCTACAATATCTGGCTTAATATCATCTGTCTTAGTTGCAGGACCGCGGGAGCTAAAATCAGCTAAGTGATCTCCCTCTGTTTTTATATTACTTAGTTCTCCAAACGCTAACGACACATCTCCTTGTACAGCTTTTACTTGTAATTTCTCACCATCTACTTTTGTTAAGCGGAACGATGGAATAGACGAAGTACTTTCCCCAAGATAACTTGTAATTTCACCATCTACATTGTTATATACGATTACCGCTTTTGCGCCTGCTTCCTTAGCATGCTTAATTTTTTCATCAAATGTAATCTCACCGCGTTGGATAAGAGCTAATTTTCCTTTTACATCTTTTCCTGTAAAATCATTTGATTTTCCAAGCCCTGCATATACAACTGATACGGATTGACCTTTCAAATCTTCAATCTTATCAGTAAAGCTTTTTCCAAGTAGCATCATCTTATCCACATGTAAATCACCTGCATCGATAGAAAACGTTGGGATCGTCATTGCAGCATCACTGGCTCCAACTGTAATTGGAAGTGCCGCTGCACTAGGTGATCCAATGGTACCTTCTTCCGGACCACTGTTACCTGCTGCTACTACTGTAACAACACCAGCTAACATCGCATTGTTCACTGCGACAGAAGTAGGATATAAAGGATCATTAATAGACGCTCCTAGTGATAAATTGATAACATCCATATCGTCTTTCACCGCTTTATCAATCGCAGCAAGAATACCGCTTGTTTGTCCACTTCCATATGGACCTAATACGCGATATGAATATAAATCTACATCTGGAGCAACACCCTTCACTGCATAATCCACACTATTCTGTTTGTCTGCAGCAATTGTCCCAGCTACATGCGTACCATGGGATGTATAATATGCACTCCCCTCATAAATCTCAGGATATCCTCCAGAATTTTGCCAATCCTTATACGTTGTCTCCATTGGATCAGCATCATTATTAACAAAGTCCCATCCTTTTATGGAGTTCGGATCTATTTTACTTGGATCTTCACCTTGTTTTGCACGATATCCTTTATATGCATCTTTCAAATCCGGGTGGTTGTAATCAATACCTGTGTCCAGTACACCTACCTTAATTCCTTTCCCTGTTATTTTTTCATCATGCAGCTTGTCCACACCAATTTGCGGTACACTATCCGCCACTTTCGGTTCAACAGCAGTCTTAGTTGTTTCTTTCGGCAAATCAATTTTAACCTCATGATCTTCCCATACGCGCTTAACGATACCGGTACGAACTAAGTCTTCGATCATATTTGCTGGTAAAGAAATCGCTACACCATTAAAAGCATTCTTATATTCTCTTGTTATTTTTGCAGATTTTACATTTGTTCCTTTCTCTTTATTCTTTTGAAGCTGTTCAAGCTCTGCTTTAAATCCTTTATGTGATGCTTCTACCTTTTGTTCCGCATTTGAAAGAGCTACCTTTTTCCCTTTAGCCGCTTGTTTTAATACTTCAATTTTGCTAGGTGCTTGCTTAAATTCTATAATCACATTCACATTATTAGGACTTGCGGTATTGATACCTGGCGAAATAACAAAACCCGGTTTTGTATCTAACGTTTTTAAGGCATTACGTTGTTCCTTTGTAAGGCCTTTTAAGATAGCATTTGCATCATCAATTCCAGTTAAAGTAGATGTATTTACCTCTTCCGCTAATACGTTATATGGAATTCCTTGAGACAATAACATTCCAGCTGTTAACGTTCCAATAAGAATCTTTCCAAATTTCCCTCGTTTCATATTGCATCTCCCCATTTTTAATATTATTTTTTGAAACAAATTGATTCTTAAATTCCCATTTAGCATTGGAAACTCTATTAATCTTAATCTTTTGTATCATGAAAGATTTCCAACACTACTGCCATCCCCATACCTCATATAGATAATCACTCACTTTACACTTTCTATAAGAGCCCCCCATCATTTATTTTCAACAAAATATTTTTACAAAATGAATTATTAACAAGGTTAAAATGTAATTCTATTTTTATTATTCCACATTTAGATTATTCTGAAAATTGAACAAAAGGAGTATCTTTTCTCTAAGGATTCTATGCCTACATAGTACAAAAGAACTATCTTGTCCTTTATTCTTTGTGATACAGAATAAAGCAACACGATAGTTCTTTGAAAGATTTCTTATTTAATCTAGCGGAACCAATTGATTTCGGACTGCATAAATCACTGCTTGCGAACGACTTTTCACATTTAGCTTTTTAAAAATTTTATTGATGTGAATTTTAACTGTTTTATCACTAATATATAAAACTTCAGCAATCTCTTTATTACTAAGTCCTTTTACTAGTTCAAAGAGAATTTCCTTTTCACGTTCCGTCAGTTCATTTTCATTTGATTCTACTTTCATTTTTTGCTGATGATATGTAATTAATTTTTTAGTCATACGCGGATGAATAACGGAATCGCCTCGATATAACATTCGAATTGCTGCTACTACCTGCTCTGATGAGGAATCCTTCAATAAATAACCATCAGCACCGGCCTGGAGTGCATCCATTAAATACTCATCATGCTCATACATTGTAAACACAAGTACTCGGCAATTTGGATATTTTTTTTCACTAACTCGGTAGCTTCAATCCCATTTTTCCCTGGAAGGTTAATATCCATCAAAATACAATCTGGTCCACATTCTTCTACTTTTCCCAATACTTCATCCCCAGAGCTAGCTTCTCCAACCACTTTCATATCAGATTCATCCTCTAGTATGCTCCGAATTGCATCTCGTAAAAAAGCATGATCATCTACTACTAATATTTTAATCATTTTACGCACCCCTTGTTTGTGAATCTGGAATTAACAGTGTAATTTCTGTCCCTTTACCTACAGAACTATCAATCTGTAAAGTAGCCCCTAATTGTTCAGCTTGTTCATTCATATGTAATATACCATAATGTGGCTCATTCTTCGTTTTAACCATAGACTCAAACAGAGAAAAGCCAACTCCATTATCCTTTACCCTTAAAAGCACGTGCTCACTTTGATAACTGAGTAAAACATCAGCCTTTTTTGCTTGTGCATGTTTTACAATGTTTTGCAAACTCTCTTGTAATGTATCAAATATCACTCTTTCTTTTGAAAAGCTAAGCGCTCGCGCATGACCTCTTTCATGATAGATAATGTCTAGTTCATATTCTTGTTTTAAAGATTTTATTTTACTTGCTATCGCCTGCTTAAGGCCTAATTGTTGTGTTGGATATGGTTTTAAAGCATAAATAGAGTAACGAACTTCTCCTAGGCTTCCTCTTAAATCTTTTATGCTTTTCTCTACTACTTGCTGCATATCTATTGGTTTATCACGGTATTTTTTCTGGGCGGATTCTAGTTGGAATATCACCCCGGCTAATGTTTGCGCAATACCATCGTGAATTTCACGAGCCATTCTATTTCTTTCTTCTAAGATCATTCTTTTTTCCTGTTCAGAAATCAATATCCTTGTTTTAACTACGTTAGCTAATTGGTTAGAAAATGTAGCTAACGACTGTACATCTTCTGGAAAGAATCCCGCATTTCTACTTTTCCCTGCAACAAACATTCCGATTAATTCATCATTTACTATAAGAGGAAAATATACAAGTGATCGTATAACACTATCAAATATTTCATCTCCAGGAGCCGTACCAATTTTCCAATCATTAAATACAAGATTTTTAGAGATTCCTTCAAACGCCCTGAACTTTTCTGAATCATCAGATATATAAGAGCGGACTTTCCCATCTTTTAATAGAATATTCCAGTTCCCATCATCTTTTGTCCATATTACATATGCTTGTATGCCAAAAAAACCTTTGAGTGCTTGTTTAATATGTTTCAAGTTTCCTCCGGTTAATCCTCGACTAATTTCGGTCGTAATAAGAAATAACTCATATAATCGTTCCTTTTCCATCCTTATCCGTACAGAAAAAGAACTTATCACTGAAGTTGCTACAAGTGGAAAAAAGAAAAACAGTACTGTAATCTCGTTTACTTCCACACTATATGTACTAATTAATACGTGCATCAGTGCCGCATAAGAGAAACCAAAAGTTTCGCAAAGAAATACCGTTACAGTTTTTTTATACCACTGATAAATTGAATATGGCTGCAGAAGAAGTATCATTAACAAATCGTAAAAGCGATTGTTGAAAAAACAAAAAAATACACAAAATAATAATAAAGATATTAAATTTCCATACAGAACCGACATATCTATTTTATTAATTAATAAGGACATACATTTGTTTGAGAGCCATTCGGCCAAGATCAAACTAAGTGCATGCTGAGTACTATTAAATAACATTCTTTGTATCGGTGAACGGCGATGCAGATGAATAATTAGCGTAACGAGTACAATAGCAACAATAGTTATATGGATTCCAAACTGCCAACTCATAGCGTAAATTATCGGAAAGGTAAGCGAACTAGTTCCTCTCCAAAATCTTACAGGAAAATACTCTGCAATCCCCATAAAAAGTAACAACAATATTAGTATTGTTAGATGAGAAGGGATTTTAATTTCAAGTAAAGATATAGTTATAGTAACCAAACCAAGAAAAGAAATAAAATAAAGATAAAAACTAGCAATCTTTTCTCTCATAAAGATAGAATTTACATCTTTCAAAACAACCCCTTCTTTCCTTATAAAAACTTCATTTTCTCTATTATCCAACAAAAAACCGGCACTGGCAAAATGGAAGAACATCCACTAGCCAATCACCGGCTGTGTACTACACCTAAAAAGGCAAGACACAATACTAGTATATATCAGTTTGTGAAGTTTACCCATTAGTCAAATGGTGTAATTGTACATACTTTTAGACTTAGGTCTACTAGTACAAAAGATGTATACGCAATTTAAATTTTGATTCACTAAAAAAATTCTAAGAAAAATAGGAAGGCAATCGTAGTAAATACTTATCTATATTAATTTCATCTAAATCTTTAGGTTATGTATGTATCAAATACTCCCCATCTAATATTTACAAATAACCCATGAGATAATCTCCTTATATACTATATATGAAGTTTATCACTTAATATTTATTGAAGAAAAGGCGATGCATACAATAATCAAATCTAATTAACATATTATTTAATTATCGGTAGCGAGATTAAAGAGACTCCCTATTCTCAGGAAGGAACCTCCAATTCATATTATTACCCCTATTTCTATGTTTCTTATTTGATTCTAATTAACTAACTGATTAGGGTTATTGCAAATCAAAATAATAAAACCACATCTCCAATTATTAGATAACTATCTAATACATTGGAGGTGCGGTTCACTTAGGTCATTGATGTTTCAGCTATTCTCTTTATTTGAAAATTACATCTACCATATTAATTTAATATTATATTCCTCTAGCCAACTATTAACTTGAAGTAAATAATCTATTATACCTCGTGCATCATTACCTGAAATTACTTCGTCTTTTCCTTCTGCAATAGCACGAACTCTTTCTACATTAATTAATGGCAAAATAGGTGATTCAGGATTGTTCAACACATGTAACATCCAATCACTAATACCTTGTAGATAAGAGGCATCCTTAGTGCTTGGATATGCACTTTTTTTGCGATAACGTACATCCTCTGGAAGTACATTTTCAAAAGCTCTACGTAAAATACCTTTTTCAATATTGTCTATGCTTTTCATTTCGAATGGGACATTCCATAGGTATTCTACAAGCCGGTAATCGCAAAATGGAACTCGTACTTCAAAGCCATTCATCATACTTGTGCGATCTTTTCGTTCTAGCATAAATGGCAAGAAACGTGTAATAAACATGTAAGACATTTGACGTTGCTTCATTTGCAGATCACTTTCACCTTCTAAAAAAGGAACCTCAGCAACCGCATCTTCAAATTTTTGTTTTTGATATTTTTCAGGGCTAATCTTCGCTTTAAAATCCTCTGATAGAATTTCTGTGCTATACCATAAATTAACACTCCAAGGGAATATCTCTGCATCTAGAAACTTCTCTTGATGGAACCATGGATATCCTGAGAATACTTCATCTGCGGATTCGCCTGAAAGTGCAACTGTTGCATCTTTTTTCATTTCCTTAAATAACAAATAAAGAGACGTTTCTAATTCTCCAACTCCAGGTAGATCACGCGCTCGCATTGGAGTTAATAAATGCTCTATTAAACTATCTGATCCTAACTCTATAGAATGATGCTTTGTTCCTACATATTCAGCCACACGTTTCACCCAAGGTTCATCACGATCAAAACGAAGGAAGTCTTGCTCAAAGTCTTTTTCATCATTGATGAAATTCAGGGAATATGTATGAAGACGTTCCCCTTTATTCCCAAATTCGTTTCCTGCTAAACCTGTTAAACCACTGGAATCTAAACCTCCAGAAAGCATAGATACCACTGGTTTATCAGCAATTAACTGACGTTTTACCGTATCTTGTAAAATGGAACGGATTGTCTCAACTGTTGTATCAATATCATCTACATGTTCTTTACTTTCAAGTTTCCAATACTGTGTCGTAGTCGAGCCATTAGAGGTAAACGTCATGTAATGCCCAGCACGCACTTCATGTATATCCTTGAAAATAGCATGACCAGGAGTACGTGTTGGCCCAAGACAAAATATTTCAGAAAGTCCTTCTTTATCTACCTCTGCATCTACAAATGGATGCGAAAGTAAAACTTTTAACTCTGAACCAAAGAGAATTGCGCTTCCCCTTTGAGCAAAAAATAAAGGTTTCACACCTAGATGATCACGACCAAGCATCAATTTCCCAAATCTTTCATCCCAAATACCAAAAGCAAAAATCCCATTTAGATGTTGAACACAATCTTCTTGCCATTCTAAGTAAGCATGTAGTAATACCTCTGTATCCGACTTGGTCTGAAATTTATGACCTTTCTCCTCAAGTTCTTTACGTAATTCTTGATAGTTATAAATTTCTCCATTGAACGTAAGGCCAATCATATCATTTCCATCTTTATAGAGCATAGGTTGAAGGCCACCTTCAGGATCAATGACGATGAGACGTCGATGACCTAATGCCGCTCGTTTTGAAAACCAATGCCCCTCTGCATCAGGTCCTCGGTGAATGATAGCATCTGTCATTTTTTTTAACGTTTCTTGTTCATTAGACAGGTCTTTAGACCAGTCTATCCACCCTGCAATTCCACACATAGTGTCTACCTTCTCTCAAATAGTATAGAAACCGACTAAAATCGAATATCAGTCGGTTTTCCGTAAAAAAATCCGACTAAAAACGTCTTTTAGTCATGTTTATATAATAAAATGAATTGAATAAAAAATCAAATAATTAAATCAAGAAAGAAATCATCGTCCGATTAAAAAATTATTACCTTAAACTTTCATTTTTATCTTAAGTGATACAGTTGCATTCTATTATAGTTATATACTAGAAATAAGAATGGTGTATGTTATTCTATAAGAAGCAAATAGAGGACTTTCTATTAGGAGTTACAAAATTACAAATGAACTAATACAGAATGTAAAGATAGAAAACTTCGCTAAATATTTCAAGGATAGGGTGTAGACAATGATCAAATTAGAAAAAGAAAATAAAAAAATAAAAATCATTCAATCTGCCACAATACTGTTCTCTACGCGTGGTGTCCGTAACACAACGGTTGATGAAATTGCAAAGACAGCTAAAGTTGGTAAAGGTACTATTTATTATTACTATACAGATAAAACTGAAATATTATGTGACTGCTATATGCGTCATATTCAGCTCAAACGCTCACAATTATTTAATTTATATAAAGAAGAAAAAGATGTTTTACTTCGAATACAAAAAATTCTTCATTATATCAGCCTAGAATATCATCAAGATCCGTTTGTTTCTACACTCTTTCAAGAATATAAAGAGTACCATTCACCTGAAATTACAACTTGTTTTAAACAATCTGAAGAAGAAGCAATTAACATGATAAGTAATTTGCTCGAAAAAGGTTATCAGCAAGGAGCTTTGCATAAGGTACCATTACCGCTTACAGCTTTTATGTTAGTACGAATGATTTTTAACTACGAACAGGATTATATAAAAAATGATAAAAGTGATACAGAATTTCTGCAGTTGCTAAAACATATGCTTCTTAAAAACTAGTTTTAACCACATACAAAAAATAAGTGCGGTGCAAATATATGAAGAAGTACATGAATAATAGCGGTTTTTTATGAGTTCTTTTCACTCTAAACAAACATACAAAATATCCAACGCTTATGTAGAAGTGAATGAAAAAATCATATGAATTTTTCTGAAATTAGAAAGCCTATACTTAAATCTACAATAAAATAGTTCAGTAAAAAGAGCGTGTTTTCATCTATCTAAACACGCTCTTACAAATATTTAAACCCTATATGAATTGCTTATTCGATTCTGATTTTCTTTTAACTAATATATCTCTTTATATACAATTATCATGCCAGAAGTTTATTGGAAAATGATTGTTCTCATCATAAGCTTCAAATTCATACCCTTTTTCTTTTAATCCTTTTATAATTGCTGGAACTGCCGCGACAGATTGTGGATGAATATCGTGCATTAAAACAATTTCTTTTGAAGACGTTGCACCTGCTAAGACATTTTGAACAATTTTTGCGGCCGCTACATCCACAGGTAATTTATTGTATTTCCAATCTAGAGAATCAATTGTCCAATCCCATACTTTTAAATTATTTCCGACCACTTCATTTCGAAGTGATTCATTTAATCCAGGCATTGACCCATATGGTGGGCGTGTTAAATTCGGGGAGTTTCCAATAACATTTCTAATTAAAGATTGATCCTCTTTCATTTCCTTCACATATTTCTGATTGGTGTATAACTTTTTAAAATCATGTGTCATACTATGCATGCCCACATAATGGTTTTCTACATGCTCTCGTTTCACTAAATCTGGGAACCTTTTCACATTATCGCCAATTAAAAAGAACGTTGCTTTCACATCATTTTTCTTTAATACATCTAATAGGTTAGCTGTATATTTTCCTGGTCCATCATCAAAAGTTAAATATGCAACTTTTCTTTCTTTACCATCAAAACGATTAGGTATTGGTTTTTTTAATTCATTTTTAGGTAGACTGCTCACTTGTTGAACACTGTTTCCCTCTTTCGCATTTACCAGCTTAGGATTTGTAATAGATTGAAACATGTAATACCCTATTGCTACTAATGTAATAGCCAACAATACACTTATAATTCTTTTTTTCTTAAGCTTAATTTTCATATTATAATCTTCTTTCTATCAAATCATTCCACTTTATGTCGTTTAGTTTTACTATCCTATTTGTTTATTAAGTTTTTTAACTTAACCAATCTCAATTTTGGACTAATCATTTTAATAATCTATATAGGTGAAAATTAGTGCCCTGCACTAACGTTCATGGCATTTCCTATAATAGTTAGAACTACTGGAAATAATACTGGTCCTAAGGTAAGGACAATGTTTAAAAGTATAATAAAACTATATAGTAAGCTGTAATTTTTACTATTACCGTTTTCGAATACTAGGATGACTAATGTTATTACAGTAATTAAATGTAGTAATAAAATTATCAACCAATAATACATCATTATAGTAAGATTCCACTTTCCTAATAGTTGGTATGTTACCCCTATTATTATCCCTAATATAGTAACATTAAAGGAAATAAACAAAGTTCTTTTTAGTATTTTAGGAAATGTTTTGTGATCCACAGTTTTATTATATAAACCGATTAAAATGCCCAAAGATAGATATGCTAGTAATAGCCCTACCCAATTCCAGATCCAATCTTGATTCCCCATTAAATTAAACAAAAGCGAAAGGATCCCTCCTACTGCAAAAATCGAGGAGATCATAATACTATTTAAAGCTGATTTCATACTTTTTTCACTTCCTTAAAAATTTTACAATACAGCATTGAAGTCTACTCTTAAGTTGTCCTTTACTTATTAGAATCCTTTTCATTAAAAATCTTGTATGGGAATCTCATCATACAATCCGGTCATCATACCTATTAGCATATAAGAAGAATGGGTAGCCCAGCAAAAATTACATGTACATGATCCCATACCATAATTTTTAAACTTAACGAAGCTCCACCAAATCCTACTCCACATGGTAGATATACAAATAGAGGATGCGATCCATCAACTTTTATTTGTATATCAATTATTCAGACGAGTAGCAACTACTGCATTACCTTAAAATACATACTTTGATTTTTCATCGTTAATAAAATAGCACATTTGATTCTTATTAACTTATGTTCCTCCTTCTTCTACTGCTTTACTATAACCAGCTGTATATTCAAAAATAGTAGCCCCTTTGTTTCTAAGTAAATCTTTTTCCCACTTTTTCGCAGCTGCTGCCATATGTACATACGATATTTTAAAATTAATCATAATTTATTATAATTAAGTATATATTAACAATATATTAAGTATAAGTAAATAAAATTAATAATAATTTAATTTTATTTACTTATTTAAAGGGGATTACATATATGAACGATATTAATGTTGGTCACAAAATTATGACATTTAGAAAAGGTGCCGGATTAACCAGTAAGCTTTTAGCGGAGTTAGCTGATATAACACCTTCCATGTTAAGTCAGATTGAAAAAGGAATTACAAACCCTTCATTACAAACACTAAAATTAATTTCTGTAGGATTAAATATTCCATTGTTTAATTTTTTCTTAGAGGATACCAATACAGAAGAATTAGTTGTACGAGCTAACCAAAGGAAAAAAATAACTTTTCCTGAAAGCGGCAATGTTTCGTATGAGCTATTATCTCCTAATTTAGATGGAGCACTAGAATTGGCTTTAATGAATCTGTTACCTCAAACTGCTTCATCTATGGAGCCTGTGGCACATAAAGGGGAAGAAATAGCATTTATTATGGAAGGACAAGTGAAACTATATCTAAATGATGAGGTTTTACTTCTCAATACAGGTGATAGTGTTAAAATCCCACCTTATGCAAAGCATAAATGGGAAAACAACTCTTTAAACAAAGTCACTGTTATATTTGGAGTAACTCCACCATCTTTTTAATTTCAAATACTAGCGAAGAAAAGTTAGAGAAAATAATTCTCTAACTTTTCTTGTATACATAACTTTATTTTAAGAAAGTAAAAAACTTATCTCTCAATTATATGCGATTATAATCTAAACGATTAAAAGTAGTGAAATAGATCTTTTTAATTACATACTTAATTTACTTTTTAATGTCCAGTATTTTTCTCCATTCGCTTCAAAAGAGAATTCTACCCATCCATTTGGATCTTCACGATAAATAAAGATGGTTGTTCCAGGAGTTACTGTACCAACTTTATTCTCCTCGACAGCTACATCTGGTCTACTTTTAATTTTTAAATTAAATGGATAAGGTACCTGATAGTAAGTAGCTGATGATACAACATTTGAGCTTGAATTGTCTGCATACATTTTATATGGAATTTCATTAGATAACGCGTCGACATCTAATGTTTCAGGATTCTTTGGTAATTTTTTTGCATATGTATAGTCTTCTACACGAAACGGTTTAATACGTTCCATAATGCCTGCAATTTTCTTAGCCCAGCCTTTATCTGATGCATATTTCACGTTCATGCCAGTTAATGTTGGCCCGTTATAATACATACCACTTTCTTCCAAATATCTTTCTCGTACATAATTAGCATTATAAGCAATGCTATCGCCGTAGCTTGGTAAATATTTCGCATATTTAAACGGATCTCCATCATATGCACGTAGACCGAATAGATTATGTTTTTGATATGCGATTTCTGATTTTCCGTATCCAGATTCTAAAATCGCATGCGCTGCTAAATAATGAGCACTCACACCATATTGATTTTGCGCATTGATAAAATCTTGCCCATGGCCAACTAAAGGGCTATCCGAATGATATTTCGCAATAAAACTATCAATCTCTTGAGCTGTAATTTTCGAAGCCACTGTTAAATTTAAATCTTCATATGAGGTAGCAGTAATAATCTCTTTTTCATCGTTTAAATTTTGTTGTAACATATCTGTTTTTGCAGTAAGTTGAGCAGCTTCAGCACGTGTTATAAATCTATTTGGTTGCCAACCGTTCTCGGTACCATTAGAGATTTTTAAATCTATTAAAATATTGGCGTATTTTTCTCCCCAATGCCCTTTTAAATCTTCAAATCTAACCTGCTCGTTATGATTTGCTGTGCTTTGTAGTTTATATGCATTTACTAGCATCGTAGCCATAGCAGCGCGAGTTACTTTTCCAGATGGATTGAAGATTCCATTACCTTCACCCTTAACAATACCAGCTCTTTCAGCAGCAGCAATATAAGGAGTAGCCCAGTGATTTTGTGAATCAGTAAAAGATGGTTTTGCATTAGGATCAATTTGTATCCCTAAAACTTTTGTCATAATTTTTGTAGCCGAAGCTCTGTCCAATGAGTCATTTGAACCAAAAGTTCCATCTGGATAACCATTCAATACCTGTTTATCAACTAAATAATTAACAGATTTATCGGCCCATACAGGAACATCAGGGAATGTATGAGTATCTGCTAAAATATTAGAAGAATAGGATAATATAGATCCTGCAAGGATACCTGTTGCAATTAATTTGTGCTTCATTATAATAAACACCTCTACCATTGTATTTATCAAATTGGGATTTTCTATTTTTATATTTACATGTTTGTAATAATAATAAAATCGTATTATCACACATTCAATTTGATGTAACGAGTATAGTTACTTATATACACAAGTGTCAATGAGTGCCTTTTACAAAAATGTATAATATTTACATTATTTTAAATTTACATGATCTTATAATTGACTTAGGTATAAATTTTGTAAAGGACTTTTTGATAGATTACTTATTAGCTTACCTGAAGAAATCTCTTTAGTTGTTAATTTGCCAACCTTCCTTGTTTACTATTAATTAATCAATTAAAAAAAGAATTTTTTTGTTTAAGAGCTACTTTAAAATCTTAAGTTGATGGATGTGTGAACGTACCGCTACTAAAATTCTTGCTTTTAAATCATTATTAATGTATTATATTTACGTAGAAATATAATGATTATAGTATATAAAAAGGAATCAAATCTATAAGTAAGATTTAAATCCTTTTCCAAGTCAAAAAGACTTTGCCAAAATCTAATATAATTTATGCTTGTCTTTTTAATATGTATCTAGTAAAAACATATTTTTTATCAATGGAATTCTGTTTTCAATATAAATTGAAACTTTTAAATAGATGTTTATTTAGTTTCAATAATAGAAATTAGTGTTCTAAACAAGGAATTATACAAAGTGATCTGAAAAACCTGAGAGATATTGTATGTAGTTTGCTCATCTCCAGGTACTACAATAAAAGAGCCTTACCTCTCTAGGCAAGACTCTACTAGTTTAGTTGTATAATATTTACATGATAACTAAGAAACAGAAAACATATAACACCAAATAACAGCCCCCTATTACTCCTCCTACAGCTAATACCTGTTTAACCCAACTCTTAAATTTTTGATTACTGTAAATCGCTTGCACTCTTTCCATATTTCCTCCTATTAAGGAGAACTCTTAAAGACTCTCACCTCGCTATAGTACCATTAAAAAATGAATAATAGAGATCCAATGTATAAATATGCAATATTGCATACGAAAATGTATTGTTATTATTATAAGCGGTTACTATGATGAGGTTATAAAGATTTATCACATCTTAATACGAAAAAGAGGAGAGAATAATATGGAAATCGCAATGGCAGTTTTAAAATTTATAGGTGGAGCAATCCCATTAATTCAAGAACTTCTAAAAGCATTTATGTAAATTCACTATTTAGCAATTATTTATAAAAATTATTATACAAATAATCTGTATATCAAAAATAAATTGGCTTACATATCATTTGCGTGATCAAGGTCCCTTTAACATGACTAAGGTGACTTTTTAAAATTTTCAAATAATTAATGTTACGTCACATCACCATCAAGTTAGCAAAATAAAATGAAACTTTAACTTGATGGTGATGTGAGTAACAGTTGTGATTTAGAGATAAGATCAGATTATACAAAGTTTTGCACGTCAGCGATACCGGAAATAAAGTTCGCCTTTAGTAGCAAGGATCCCTATTCTTAAATAGCCAACTTGCCTATTTAAGAATAGGAGTGTCAATTTAAATGATGCGTTCCTAGGCACTACTCTTCTTCTAAAATAGCGTAATAATATTCATCCCACCATTCATTCCCATGTGGTATACACTTCCTGAAATAGCCTTCTCTTCTCATTCCAATCTTCTCCATTACTCGATATGATGGGGTATTTTGTGGCTGACATGTAGCTATAATCCTATGTAATTTCATTTCCTTAAAGCCATATTTCAAAGTAGCTTTTGCTGCTTCAGAAGCATATCCTTTATTGAAATATTTAGGATTGAACACCCAACCAATCTCATATGTATGCTCACCAAAATATTTATGAAAGACTATATGGCCAATCAGAATATCTTTATCAATTAATACTACAGGAAAGTTCTTAGCGTTTTCACCAATGTTTTCATTCACAAAGTTTCTTGTATTTTCTTCAGTAAAGACCCCTTCAGGTATGTATTTCATAACATTGATATCTGATGTATACTCATGAACAGCTTGCCAATCTTTGAACTCAAATTTTCGTATTAATAATCTTTCTGTTTTTATAAACATTTACTTTTCCCCCTCAAAAAATTGCAACTATATTTAAACTCCACTTTCAAGGTGAAAATACGGGCCAAACAAACTATCTTACAGCTTGAATTTAGAAACTTTAGGGGTAATGTTTTGACAAATATATTATATAACAAATATTAACATCCACGGGATTTGTTTTTGAAAATTATGCAAACTAAGAAAGAAAGTAGTTTTTTCTTAGATATTATTGTTAATAACTGATGGTATCATTATATTTCATTCTGCAACTTATTTAGAAAAGCTATGTACATTTCGAAGAAGTTCTTCAATAAGTTTTGTTTTTTCATTTACCTTTGTGGCATATGTGAAATCACCATAACAATATGGATACCTAAAATTATTTTTATTTTCACCACAAGTATACATCGCTGGATTTTGATCAACTTTCATCTTAGAAAATTTTTTGGCCGAATCCTCCGAGTGTTGTTTAACTTCTTGACTAGCAATAAAATCAATATACCCTGGCCCCATATTATAACTTTGAATAATTGTATCTATGCTAACATCTTTGTCCGTTCCATATTTGTACATTTTAGCAAAGTGCTTTACCCCTTGTTTAATGCTCAAGCTTGTCTCTTGAATTTCATTTGGCTTTAATCCAAGTGATTCGGATGACTGCATAGGGTCGTTTCCCTCACCTCTACTCTCTTGATACATAATTCCTAATAAAATTGGTGTTTTCTCTCCTAAATTATATTTTTCTAATTCTTTTTTTAAGGTAGACTCATATTGCAATACACGTTTTTCGGTGGCTTGCGCTTTATTTTGTTGAATATTGGTTTTATGATTAAAATATAGCATTCCAAGTATTGTTCCTAAGCCTAAAATACTAATAAGGAACGCTTTTATAATTTGATTTTTACTTGTATCCTTCATATATTCCTCCTCGTATAAGAAATTCAATTTTTCAAAGGTAATTGGTTATATACAAACTATGTAATGAACACCTATCTCCCGCCCTTTTTAGACTCATACATCAATACTTTAAGGTTTCAAGTTTAATATAAAAATTTAAAGATAAGGTAAAGATAAGATAAAGATAAGATAAAATAAAAGGTATTTTTAGCGTACTTTAAAAGATATTGCTACAAACGGATATATGGCACAACTTGTTGATATGAATGGATTTAGTGATAATTGAAAGGTTATTGTACAAGTTATTAATTATGGAGATATTATTCCAGAAGATTTAACCTATCTTTTCAATATGCTTTATATAAAAACTACAACATAACATATAATAAAAAACGGCGGACCCTCAACCTAGAAGAATCCACCATCATAAATAAATGATTATTTCACACCTAGTTTTTCTTTTGCTTTCTTCGGGAGCTCGTCTTCCTGCACTTCCTCCCAAGCTGTTACACCTTTTTATCTGAATAATATACACGTAGGAATGCTTCTTTACGAAGATTCTTTTGTGCAATAAATTCTAACTCTTTTTCTTTACCTTCCTTATCAAAACCCGATAATGTATATTCATACTCCTTTCGCGTCACTTTACCATCCATAGATTTTGAAACTCCTCCTTTTCCATCCATGGCAATTTAAACGTAATATTCACCTTTACCAATACAATTGATATCACACCCAACTAAAACACTTGCAAATACAACTTCCTTATTTTTTACGTACCTGTGTATTTTTATCTTTTTACTCACTTTTATTTTTCTTTCTTAACTAACTTATTTAAGATAATCTCATATAAATTAATTAACGAATTAATGCTATTTGCGACATAAAAAAAGAGAGGCGTCTGCCCCCTAATGATTAGGCCTACGCTACCTTCTTTCTTCACCTTCCCATAGAATTTGTTAACATTATCATCCTTCTCCTAACTAAGATCTTTTACTTTTACTAATTTCATATGAGAAATTCCCTTCAAATGTATACACCAAGAATGAGATTTGATAGAAGATACTTGTCTTCATTTTGACTTTTCCAAAATACGAATAATATACCATTCGTTAATAGTCTGATTCGACTTTCCTTATTGAAACTGGAATATTTAGTAAAATGAATTAAACACGCAAATAACTTGATATCGTATCTCATGATTTTTAAGAATGATTCTGTTTTTCATTGTAG
Source organism: Bacillus sp. AR8-1 (assembly GCF_008042345.1). Classification (NCBI taxonomy): domain Bacteria; kingdom Bacillati; phylum Bacillota; class Bacilli; order Caryophanales; family Bacillaceae; genus Bacillus; species Bacillus sp. AR8-1. Next base: position 14,065 of record NZ_QNUB01000014.1, on the reverse strand, counting down.
TAGTAAAGTTGTTTATCTCATATTGAATTACCTTTCATCTTTCTTACAAGCTCGCAATATTTTTGAAAATACAGTTTATAAAGCCGAGAATTATTATTTTTTGAGAGATAGCATTGAGGAGTTTTTCATATGCACTGTACTATACGGTACTAGATTCCCGTACAGATTTCATTTACAATTCATTGTATTTTCTCTACCGTTCACCAAGTTAAAATGGAATAAATTACCTTTTCATTATAAGGGCCCCGATATAACAATGGAACGTGTGCAAGGCCTAACTTTTTACACCATGCAACTGTTGCATCCCACGATAAACATTCATTTTTCTCATTCCATATTGAAAAGACATAAAAATAGGACGTCAGTGCTATATAGTGAATACTATGACAAGCATACACATTTTCACCACATATCCGCCAGCCTTCTGGAATTCTATACCCCATATTAGTGATATGGCTATAAAAGTATAAAAACTATTAACAAAGCATCTTAATGTTTATGAAATGCTTTGTTAATAGTTTCTCTTCTCCCTAATCTCCTGCGAGACTATATTTTTTTATTGAAATTTTCCATATCTTATTTGATTTATTTATTCTGTAACACCAGATTGGGTTACTTTTACATCAGCTGTTACACGAAAACGTAAATGTTTATAGGATTCTTCCCATTCTTGACTGTTCCATTTTCTTACGTGAGTTCTACCAAGCTTTCTAAGTCCTATAGGATCTGTGTCTTTTTTAATAAATCTCTTTATCAATGTAGTTGCTTTTTTTTCTATTTCTTTTTCCATAATTTTTTCTAATTTTTTTATTTCTTTAGGATTATCTAGATTTTTTGTTTTTGTAAATTCTTGAATTTCAGCTTTAACTTGAATATGAGCATTTACGAATGGATGCTTACTATTCCCCTCCATCTTATATTTTGTTCTAGCTTTTATATTCTCTATCGTGGCATAAGTGTTTGAAGAACCAGGTAGTTTGAATTGGTATGTACCTTGTTTAAAATTATCTGTCAACAATTTAAATACAAATAAATCTTTAGGGTTCACTTTATCAACCATTTTACATCTTTTAAAAAGTGCTATTCCATTTAACTCCAACACATTCCCTTTTTTAGATATCATCGGTAAATAGGAATCTCTCGCATCATCATCAAGTTGATTTAAAAACATAAAAAAGTTTGTTTTTGGTTGCGTTCCATTGTTCATATTTTGCTCCAGTAAAGAGGATAGATAAGAAGCAATTTCTTTTTCTTTAGAATAGTTCCCCTTTAATAGTGATTCCCCTTTTACATTTGTAATTGCTAAATAAATTGCATTTCCTACACTAGGATTGCGGTTCAAAGTCTCTAAAATTTCCTGCATTCCCTTTTCAATTATTTTTTCATTAAAAATAATAACACGCAATTGCCCCAACTCTAGAGGTCCAGAAGATTTTTCGGATGCTCTTGCAAGAACTTCTCTACCAGTCTGGCCTGATGCTGAATAGATTTTTGTTTCACCTTCCCCGCCTCCTTTATAAGCTGAAATCGCAAAGGTTCCTTTTAGCTTACCTTCTGCTTCAGTATCATATGCCGCAACTTGAACTAAATCAATGTCATCCACAATTTTTGTTTTAGCACAACCTATTAAGAAGACACCCAATATAAGGAAAAGTATCCAGCGCTTCATATTTATCTCCTTAACTTTATTTTGGCCGTTTGAATTAGCCATAGTACAGGTAGGTATACATATATATATACAAAGCCAATTTGACCTGTCCAAGTATTTAATAAGTTAATTTTATTACGGTTATTCAAGAAAAATGACAAAATAAAGATGAATAGGATGATAACTGGCAAAACATATTTTTGCTTTATTCCCAGTGCCTCTTTTATACCACGACTTACTCCCCATAATGTAAAGGAAACATTCGGTAATATAAAAAAAGCCCAAACAGAAACAATAATGTATTCAAACCGCTCTATAAAGGGAAATTGTATAATTTTAATCATGCTTAAATATGCCCATATCGCGTTCGCAAGTTGCTTTTCACTAAAAAACGCAAGAGTTAAAATCATAAGGTATGTGTAGACAATAGTCGTTACTAAATTTGCATAGTGCGCATATTTTTGAGACGTTCTTGCCTTTTTAATAAATGGATAGTACAACAATAACATTTCAAATCCAAAAAAACTAAACATATTTCCTTTCATTCCTTTCATAATTTCTAGGAATGAATGCTGTGCAATTGGAAATAAATTCCGGAAATCTGTATACTGCAAAGGATAAAAAAATGTGAAGATTAGAATGCTTGGGATAACGATTCCAAAGAAGCCGATTCCGGCAACTACACGAAATCCTCCAGTCACAATGTAATAACATAGACCCAAAAACGCCCCCGCTATAACCCAAGATGAAATTGAAGGAAACATCCAAACATGTACTACTTCTATATAAGTATGTAGTGTTGTTGCACCTAACAATACAATATAGGATAAAAAAATGAAGTTGAGCAATCCACCAATCCATTTTCCAAGTACGTTTTGATTGATTGCAATGATGTCTCCATTGCCCTGATTTAAAATCTGATATATGATCCAAATCATAAGATTAACAGATATTCCAAAAAGTAGCGTGCTAATCCACGCATCATTTCCAACTAATTTTGCACTAATCCTTTCAAAACCAAGCATACCAACTCCCATCTGTATAGTAATAATTAAAAAAAATACCATATATGGAGAGACTTGATACTCAATTGGGATCTGTTTCATAATGCTCCTCCCTGTTAAATTCAATCATCAAAATCATTTCTTGATAGTATTTTATTTTTCTCTACCTCTTCTGGATTAAAGCGAAAACGCTGTTTAGACCTTGAAAAAATAGGACGTCGAAACATCGCTGAGATCGGCATACGTATAATACTGTCTTTCCAATCTGTAGGGCGTGTAGGATAAAAAGGAAACAAATAAGGACGTCTTAATGATTCTGTACGTAATAAACGTGCTAAAAGCAAAGAGCTTGTTAAAACAATTCCTAATAAGCCCAATAGGTGTGCAGATATTATAAAAGGAAAACGAATTACTCGAATTGTATTACCAATACGATATATTGGTGCTGTAAATGAACTAAGAGCTGAAAGTGCAACAATGATAATAAGTACGTTACTTGTAAGACTTGCTTCTACCGATGCTTGTCCAATCACAATACCACCTACTATACCGACAGTTAAACCCACTTTAGTTGGTAAACGTGCCCCCGCTTCTCTCAGTAATTCAATTGTTATTTCTAAAAAAAGTGCTTCAATTAATGGAGGAAAAGGTACTTTACTTCTCGATATGATTAACGTTTCAAGAAGTTCTTTTGGGATAAGCTCGTAATGATATGTTAAGATCGAGACATATAATGGCGTCGTTAAGACAGAAAATATAAAAGCAAAAAGCCTTAATAGACGAAAAAAAGAGGCTATAATCCAAGGCATGGTGTAATCTTCTGTCGTAGAAAAAAAATCAATTAATGTTGTTGGAAGAGTGATGGCATAAGGCGAGCCATCTACAAAAAGTGCAATTTTCCCTTCTGCTAATACAGCTGCCACACGGTCCGGACGTTCTGTATTCAAAAATTGAGGGAATATAGAATTCGGGTTGTCTGCAATTAACTGCATCAAATAAGTACTATCCAAAACATGGTCTGTTTTTATTTGACTTACCCTTTTTATAATTTCTTGTAGATTTTGATCATTTACAATTCCCTCAATAAATACAATCGCAACAGTTGTGTTAGAGAGAGATCCTACTTTCAATTCTTTCATTTGTAAATAAGGTGTTGGAAGCTTTCTACGTACTAAATTTAAATTTACATCTAAATCTTCGACAAATGCGATTTGCGGACCCACAATATTATATTCAATTTCAGCTTTTGTAATATCCCTTTTTTCTTTCTTTGACACATTTACTAACAAACAATTTAATTTATCTGTATCGAACTGAATAAGTATATAGCCATTTAAAATACTATCCTGAATATCTTCCATTTGATTTGTTATTTTTGAATTCTCAAAAGGTAAGACAGAGTGAATATCTTGTAACGAATCGAAGCTCTTCTCTTTTATATAAGTCAAAACCTCTTCATGAAATATATTTAAATCGATTAATGTTCTAAAATATGAAATGACTATAGAGGAATTATTAGAAGCAATTTCCAACGTTATAAAATCTTTAGATTTTTTTAGTAATTGCATTAATTCCTGCAAAGATTTTATAGAGTGAACAGGTACTTTTTCATGTGGTTTCAATTGATAATACCCTTCCTTTCAAAAAGAACCTATATATAGTTTTTAGAAATTTCTATTTTAAAAATGAGGGATATTTATATGTCAATATGCTCATTAAAAATAATTCCTTTTTAACTAACTTAACCAAAATTAGTTAAAAAATGTATTACAAGTAAAAAATTGAAATGTCTCCAAGAAAAATTACAATATTAAAAACATCCTTTCTTTTGGTTCTAAAGAAAGGATGTTTTTATAACAGGTTTTTTCAAGTGTCTATTCTATAGGGTACATTTACCAGTATTCTTCTCTTTATTATTTCATTAAGTAACATTAGCATTACATTTTGTATGGTTTCTTAAAAAATTTCAGTAAAAAGAATATATTAATTTTGAAGTGTACAAATAGGGAGCGTGACTTCAACTATAGTCCCCTTATTCACTTTACTCTCAATAAATACCTTTCCCTGATGTGTTTCAATGATTTTATAACAGATCATTAACCCTAAGCCAATCCCCTCTTCTTTAATACTATAAAAAGGTTCTCCGAGGTATGGTATACGTTCTTTTGGAATCCCACACCCTTGATCGATAAAACGAATACTTACTTGATTATTATCAAGTATATTTAATTGAATGAGAATTTCTCCTCCCATCGGCATAGATTCAATTGCATTTTTTAATATATTAACAAATACTTGCTTTAATTGATTTCCTTCACATGAAATCAATGGAATACCAGGGTTAAGATCGATTCTAAATTTTATATTATGCATCATTGCTTGAGGTTGTAGTAGCATTAAAACTTGATCCATTAGCACACTAATGTTATTAGGTTGCATTTTTACCACCTGTGGTTTGGCTACCGCCATAAATTCAGTTGTAATGCTCTCTATACGCTCAATCTCTGATGATACTATATTAATATAACCCTGATTATTCTCACTTTCCGTTGATTTTAGTAATTGCATGAACCCTTTCATTGCAGTTAATGGATTATTAATCTCATGAGCCATTACAGTCGCTAATTGTCCTACAACAGCAAGTTTTTCAGATTTTCGTAATAATTCTTCTGTTTTTAGCCGTTCAGTGATATCACGAGAAATACTTAGGAAAACTTTTTTACCATTTAAGTTAAAAACACGAACACTAAACTCAGTTGTTATTACTTTTCCTGTTGGAAAAACATATTCATCTTGCAAAGTGAAGGAAGTTTGTCCTTTTTTAATTTTTTCTAATAACCTTACGATCATTTGAGAATCTTGTGGTACTATATTTGAAAATGATAATGAGAGCAACTCTTCTCTACTATATCCAAACCTTCTACACCCAACAGGGTTTACCTCAATAAATCGACTTGGAGCATTCTCTTCATTCAGCTCTACTACATATACCGCATCAGTTGCTTGTTCGATTAGTGCACGGTACTTCATTTCACTATCTCTTAATTGCTGGTGTAATCGATGTCGTTCTCTTTCTGCTTGTTTTCTTTCAGAGATGTCTCTACATATTGCTGATAAAGCTATCACATTTCCTCTTACATCTAGTATAGGGGAAACTGTCAGACTAACATCAAGAAGACTCCCATCACTCCTTTGTCTAACAGTTTCTAATCTAGTAACCACAGATTCTCCTGTTAGAATTTTCTGAATATTTCTAAGCGATTCTTCCATTAAAAAATCTGGTACACAAGGTAATCTCTTACCTATGATTTCTTGTGATGACCACCCAAATATCTTTTCATAAGCTTTATTCGCTTGTAAAATATGCCCTTCTCGATCAGAAATGGTAATAGCATCTAGATTGTGCTTTATAAATGATTCCAATAATTCTTTGGTAGCGCTTAATTCTGATTCTACCTTTTTCCTTTCGGTTATATCAACTGTAGAACCAACAACTTCAATAACTTGTCCATTTCGTTTAATCGGCCTAAGCGCAATAAGAATAATAGTTTTATCATTTGGCCAAGGTAATTCAAATATAATTTCTTTTCCTTCCCATGCCTGAAGATAGTACTTCATCAATTGTGGAACTAAATATGGAGGAACAATAGAAGCATCAATAGTACGTAAGCTTTTTCCTACCACCTGTTCAGAATAAAACCCGTTTTGATAATAAAACTGTCCATCACATAAAGTGTGTATAAAGTGCTTACCCACTTTTTTAAATTTAAAAATTCCTCCTTGAAGCTCATGTACGGTATCTGCAAGTTCTTGCTTCGATTTTTTTAATTCTCGATTCATTTTAGATAAGTCCTGTGTTAAATGATACAATCTCTGGTAGGCTTCCATAAGAAATAGCCCAATTAAAAGTCCTAACGCTATATATAATAGGCCTCCTGTGTAAAGTAATGTAGTATTAAATAATACGCCAACTAACCACTTTATTCCAATAAAAACAGAAAAATATAACGATGCACTTTTAAAAGGATGTAGTTTTTTAAAATAAGTTTTAAAAGTAGAAAATAGAATCCCCATACCTAAATAAGCAATCACAGGAGGTTCCCAATACCCTCCAGTGTAAAAGATGCGCATTACAATTATGCTAATTAACGTAATCCAACCAGCAATACGACCAAAGTAAATAAAAGATAGAATAAGAGGAACAACTCGAAGATCGTAGGAAAATCCCATGTATGGAAAAGAAAAGAACATTAACGTAACTGCAATAATCCCTCCATAGAGCTTTTCGAAATATCGACTAGAATTAATTGTAAACACTTGAATAAATATTGCTGCGCTAACTAATAAAGAAAAAATAGAAAGGTTGATGAAATAATCTTTAATAATCATGTAATGTCCCTCCTTGCATTAAGTGTATTCGACAAAAAAGCTAAAAATCCTACAAATTGTATAAACAGTTCAAATGCATAAATTTTAAACTAGGATAAAATCTGGAAAAGTAAATAAGGAGCACAGCAGATGAGATATTTTAATGAAAAATAGTTCAAAAAAGATAATAGTAACCGTTGACTACTATTATCTTTTTTCTTTAAGTTATCGTAATACGTATGAAACTCTAAGGGACGTGGTATGTCATTTCATCAAACAATGATTATATACTGAGTCATGAATATAGAAACTTCAACAGTAATTTTTGAAAAATAACATAAAAAACAAAACTATCTTTGAAAATGAAAAAAATCTATATAAATGTCAACTAATCTATGTACAAAAACGTTCACTTAATTTTGCATAAAGTCACTCCACTTAGGAAGCTAAGTAGTTCTTCAAGGTCGATAAGAACACCTGTAGATGCTTCAGGATAACTACATAATTGTATGAGTAATGTACTTGAAACCTTTCGGTAAAACCATACACATAATACAACTAACTCCTTGGTTCAATATTTACTTTTTCGCTGAACAAATTCTTTTTCTTGAGCAAAATATTCTAGGATATAAGGAGATTTTTCAATTAACTTGGTGTCTAGTTTATTCTCCAGCTCCAATTACTTCGTTACTTTCAGATTCAGTTCATTATATTTTGTACTTTGTCTTTATACACAACATATTCTTTACCATCCACTACTGCTACTACCGCAAATTCATCATTTGGATTGAATGAAAGCCAATCAGCCCACATGTTAGTATTAGCCCCTCCACTCCACATATTATGAACAGTGTTTTTAGTTAAATTCATAACTTTATAAGACGCATTTGGCGCATTTGTTCCAGTCTTTATTTCAAAAGTGTATGCGTTATGAATTTTTTTATAAAAGTAGAAAACGTTTGATGGACGAAGCTGATTCAAAAAATCCTGTTCTTTTTTCTCTGCAATTTTTATCCCTTCTTGCAAAGTGACAACATCTGTTTTTAATGTTTTCCAACTGTTTTTCGCTGCATTCAAGCTGGGGGTTAAGAATTTATATTTATTTTGATCAGCTTTTTGATCAGCTTTATCAATATGTCCCAGTACACCCGAATATTGAGAATCTAAATCCTCCCATTGCGTAGACATATAAGTAAGAGCAGTGATAGCACTATCAAGCATACTATGCATATCACTAATATTATGAAATGCAACTCCAACTACACGATTCAATGTTATTTTATAATCTACAGTCTGACGTAATTTTGCTAATTCAGGTTCTAGCCAACCTAACTTACCTCTTGCATCACCTATCATTATGCCACCAGCAATCAAGGTTGGAATAAAGGGGATTTTCACCATGTCTAAGCCCTTAGATTCTATGTCTTTCTGATATTTTACTTGTCCTAAAAGGTCCTCTAGACGCTTTTGGTCAGCCTCCACATCAGCACCTTGGTTTTTTAAAATCGATTGCAATGTCTCTTTATGACTTCCAAATGTTCTAACATCTTCTCCAATAGCATTTTTTAATTGAATTAATTCTTCTTTTAATGCTTTTGCAGACTTTTGATTTTGTTGAATTCCTCCCTGTAAATCTGTGATCCCTTTTTTTAAAGTATCTCCATTTCCAGTATTGATCGCCTCTACTAATGTTTCATAATAATTTTCAAATTTTGTATCGTATTCTATAATGCCTGTCAATGTATCAAAAAGCTGTTTTTTTACTTGTGTATTCCATGTAACAGCATGTGCTCTTGCATTCTTTTGATCTTGTACAATTTTACTAGGTAAATCTGCATTTCCATTAATAGTTATTCCTTCAAAACTCACATCTGGATTATTAATTAGCAAATAAGAATATTCATTCATAGCTTTTGCAAATAAACCAGCATCTTGCAAAGCTTTTTTCATCTGTTCTTCATTTGCTGAAAGAGATATATTTTCATTGTTCGTTTGTTCAATTTCAATTGCAAAAGTTTCTAGTGGTATGACTGCATAAGTAGTTGTTATAGTTAAAAACGCTGATATAGCGAGTAGTTTATTAGGGATTTTTTTCATCATTTCGTATTCCTCCTATATAAGGCATGGTTTCAAGTTCTAATCTTATTAAAAAGCGATGTCTTTCAAAATGATTTCTACATCTTTTATCAATATCGTTTGAACTTTCTTTAGCAGCCTTCAAATCATTAAGTATTAAAGAAAATGTATATAATCTACTTCAAATTAACCGATTCTGTTGCAAATTTAAAAAAAGCAATTAAACTACAAGGTTATTTTTTATTCGAATCATACTTATATATAATTGAAAGGCGAAGTCTTTAATGAGACTCCGCCTTTCTGTTATATAAGGATTTATTAATTATTACTTTTCTGTTTAACAGTGTAATCATAGACTTTCTATGTTTTAGTTCACTTTACAACAGAATTAATATTTCCCTATTTTTGTGGAGTAACAGTTTCCACTTTTAATTCCTTTATTCCTTCTTTTAATGTAACAGCATCTGTTCGTAATGTTTTCCAACTGTCTTTCGCTGCATTTAAATTAGGTTTTAAGAATTTAAATTTATTTTGATCGGCTTTTTGAGCTGCATTCTCAATATGCCCTAGAACGCCCGAATATTGAGAATCTAAATCATGCCACTGCGTGGACATATAAGTAAGAGCGTTAATAGCATCATCAAGGGCCTTGTGCATTTCATTAATATTACTGTAAGCAACTCCAACCACACGATTTAAGGTTACTTTATAATCCACGGTCTGACGTAATTCTGCTAATAAAGGCTCTAACTTACCTAAATTATCCCTTGCTACTCCCACTATAATACCGCCAATTATTGGTAGACCCAAAATAGCGCCCTTCATTACATTAAACCCATCAGATTCTAATTGTTTATAATAGTTTACTGATCCTAATACTTCTTCTAGACGCTTTTGATCGGCATCAACATCTGCACCTTGATTTTTTAAAATTGACTGCAAGAGCTCTTTATTACTTCCAAATGCTCTAACATCGTGTCCAATAGAGTCTCTTAATTTAGTTAATTCTTCTATTAGTTGTTGTGCATACTTTTGATTTTGTTGAATTTCACCTCGTAAATCTGTAATCCCTTCTTTTAAAGTTTCTCCATCCCCTGTATTAATCGCCTCTATCATTGTTTCATAATAATTATCAAATGTTGTATCGTATTCAACAATACCATTCAATGTATCTAAAAGCTGTTTTTTTACTTTCGTATCCCAAGTAACGGCATGTGCCCTTGCATTCTTTTGATCTTGTACGATTCTACCAGGTAAATCTACATATCCATTAATGGTAATTCCCTCAAAATTCACATCAGGATTCTTAATTAACATATAAGAATAGGCATTCATAGATTTTGCAAATAATCCAGCCTTTTGCAAGGTCTCTTTCATTCTCGCTTCATTTGCAGAAAGAGCCGTATCTCCATTGTTCGTTTGTTCAATTTCACTTGCAAAAGTTGTTACTGGTGAAACTACATTAGCAGTTGTAATAGTTAATAGCGTCGATACAGCGAGTAATTTGTAAGGGATTTTTTTTATCATTTCATTTTCCTCCAATTTAGGTTTTAAATTTCAGTTCTACTCCTGTTTAAAAGCAATATCTTTTGAAATGAATTCTGCATCTTTATGAATATCATTCCAACTTTCTTTAGCGGCTTTTAAATCATCTGGTATTAAAGAGAATTTGTGGTCTTGCATAGAATCGATATTATCCAATAAATCTGTATAATTTGCGCCCATTGTATTCCATTGCTTTTGAATATTTGTTAGAGACAATATCGCTTGATCTACAGTCTGATATAAATATGCCAATGTTTCTTTCGCGTTAGTAAGTGAAAGAACTGCTTGATTAGCACGATCTGCTTTCATACTTAATTCTCCGATTTTGTTAGAAATTTCATTATAGGAGTCCATATGCTTAGATGCTGTGACACCAGCCGCAGTTCCTAGACCGATACCAGCTGCACCAAGAGCCGAGAGTCCACCAACAACAGCCGGTGTTGCTGTACCGCCAGTTACAACAATAACTACCGCTCCTCCAATAGCTGCAATAACTAAAATAGCTGCTCCCAATCCACCACCAATTGACCATGCTAATACATCATCAAAATGTTTTTTCTGAGTAGAACGAAGTTGCTCAATTTCAGCTTGAAGTTGTGGAATCGTTGCCTGTTGACCTGCTAATATTGCAGTTAATCCACCTTTCCCATCTGGACCACCAACATTATTTTTAAAATCTGTAGAATTTTGATATAGTTTTCCTTTGAAGTCTTGTAGCATCTTAATCACATCTGTAACTTCTTTTGAATTTGTATTGATTGTAGTAATTAAATCATTTATACCCTCTTTTAGACCTGCCTTATCTTTCTTTTGTACAGTTTCTACTAATGTGTCGTAATAATTTTGAAATTGTTCATCGTAATTTACAATATTACGAGCAGTTTTTTGAATCTGTGGCTTCGCTGTATCTAACCAGTAATTCGCATTGATTCGTGACAGCTCTTGATTAAGGTGAATATTTTTGAGCAACTCTCCCCCCTCTGACCCTAAATCGATATTAGATAAATTTACATTTGGTTGCTTAATCATTGTTTTTGCATATAAATCCATTACTAGAATATGAGACCCTGTTTCAGCCAATGCTTTCTTCAGTCCTTCGGGTCCTAATGCATAATTGCCTACTTTTTGTTCTTGAGCGGTCGTTTCTTGTGCAAATGCATGAATAGTGTTACCGGTAGTAGCAGTTATAACAGTTGCTAATGTAGCTAAAGTTAGTACTTTGAATGGAAATTTTTTCATGACTATTCTCCTTCTTTCGCTAAATGCTTATAATCTTTATGAATTCCCCAAAAACGCAATATTAAAATTTATATACTTGTTCTTCAAGGTAACTTATTACATTTTTTAATTGTCTTAATGTATCTTTTTGAGACTGCTCGTTAGTTGTATCAACATTAGTAGATAATTTTGTAATGCTATTTTTTATTAGATTTAAATCTTCTTTATAGCGCTTTAGTAGATCCAGTTCTACATCTACTTGATTTGCAAACGTATGCAAATCATTTTGTGTAAGAAGAAGCATTGATTTTTGTAAATCAGCTATTGATAGTTTCGTTGTTAAATCATATATTTTTTGATTTTGTTTCTCTAAATCATCTAAATATGCTCGCTGTTCTGCTGTTAATTTATTTACTTCAGCAAAAACACCAAATGTTTTCTTAATCTTTTCGGTATCAATGACCTTCATCAGGTCATACTCTTGTGTTTTTGCTGCGGCTGCGGCTGCTATTTCACCTTGTTTGCTTTTCTCAATTGCTTCACGAGCTGCTTTTTTTGCTGATTCAATCTCTAGAGCAGTTTTACCTTGTTCTGTCGCTTCTTGCGCCGCTTTTTTCTCCGCTTCTAGAATAGAGTTGTTAATTTCTTTTCCTTTGTTATACGCTGCCACCCCTACTTGAGCAGCTGGTTCAATAATTTCTTTTGAAAGACTATAAACTTCTTTGAATATAGCAAATCCCTGTTCATTTAAAGCCCCTGGTATTAATGCAATTTGCTGTAAATCATTTTGAATTGCTTTTTTGGTATTTAATATTTCATTTTTTAACTGATCTATTTTTCCTGTTCCATCTGTACTTAGTATGCCTTGCGCAGTTGCCACATTAGTATCAAAATCTTTTAATTTTTTATCAAGCTGTAATTTAAGATCTGTTAATTCATTGATTTGTCGTTGCGCATTTTCTTGATTCGTCATAGCCATTTCTTGAAGTACTTCAAGTCTATCCGAAAACCCTTCTCTATCTTCTTTATTGTCTACAAACGATTTTAATGTCGGGTAATAACTATTAAATTTTGTTACAAATCCTTTACTTTTTGAATTTAATAGAATTAACTGTGGATAGAGTTCCGATGACCATTCCTTCATATCTTGTTTGATTAGGAATTGATTGGTATTTAAAGCTGGGACTTCCTCTAGCTGTACATTAGGACTCATTAAAGATTGATCAATATACGTTTGGATTAATTTAGATTGCGCACCTAATTTTCGTAATGATGAAGAAATATCCATGTTTTCTTGTTGAGTTTCTGCTTGAACGATTGGTGTTGCGAGAGTATTGATAGGAATAGTTGCTCCAGTTACAATGGATGTTATTAAAAATCCTGTCATTATTTTAGTTTTCATTCCGTACACTCCTTTACCATTGTTTTTATAACTTAATTCATATAACTTGTACGACCGCTCTCTTTGTAAACTGGAGAAGAAGGAGAAATCTTTCAGATACGTTAATATCGTTGTTTTTTACTTCTAATAGGATGTAAGGATTTTATTTATCTCTCATTTCGATACTCTATTTTTTAAAATATAAATAACAAAAATTTATTAACTATATTTGAATCAGGCACCCTATGAGTAGTAAATTATTAATTCTTTCCTAAAGTTGCGGTTTAACTTACAGAATCGTGAGGATCAATAAACCAATGCTTACAGTTAATCTTGTCATAACATTGTTTAATTTCAATTTGATAATATCCCTCTTAGTTTTGTCAGCAAACTCCTTACTAGACAACAAAAGGTGAAATTATACTGTACATTGCTTATACTTTTATTGCGGAATAACTTCACTTTTGTTATGCAGAAACTTAGAACACGTTTATTACCAATTTGATTCTTGACCTCTCATAAACAAAAAGACTATTCAGAAAAATATTCCCAACATAATGTTACTTATAACTTCACTATAATTCCTATTAGCGTAACCTTCTCCTTTCTGTCTGGTCATACCAGTTATGTTGTTCATTAAAACATTAAATTTTTAATGCGTAAATAGAAAAATTTTGTCGATTATGCTCGATAATTTACTGCTAAATAAAAATATGAACCGAAAAAAATTATATAAATATAGTTATTTGTAAATTTCATTTCTGTAATTGTAATGATTACAAATTAATGTGTATACGGTTAAAAATAACTATTTTAGCTCTGCCT
>NZ_QNUB01000013.1:0-142285 GCF_008042345.1 Bacillus sp. AR8-1 | reverse complement strand
CGTCCGGGAGATTATCAGTTCATTGAAACGAAAGCTCCAACTGGCTATGATTTAAACATTAAACCAATTCCTTTCACAATTACGAAAGGACAATCTCAGGTTACCTCTGTTACAGCTTTAAATAGTTTAACAACAGGTTCAATTGAGTTAACTAAAGTTGATATTGATCACCATGGAACACTTGAAGGTGCCATTTTCAATATTTTAGACCAAGATGGAAAAATCATCCGAGAAGGTTTAAAAACAGACCAACACGGAAAAGTAATCGTAAATGATTTGAAACCTGGTAATTATCAATTAGTAGAAACACAGGCTCCTAAAGGCTATCAATTAGATGCATCACCAATAAACTTTACAATTGATAAAGCCCAAGCTACACCACTACAAATTACAGTTTCAAATAAAAAGATTGAATCTTCGTCAGGTGGAGATGACAAGCCAGTTACTCCTCCAAATAAAGAAGAAAACAAAGGCAATGAAACATCTGAGAAACACAAAAACGGAACTTCCGAAGAAACATCAAATGAAACAGATAACAAACAGCAAGATGATCGAAATACGGATAAACACCTTCCAAATACAGGTCATAAAGAAGACCCTACACAAACAGTAGGTATCGTCCTTCTACTAGCTGGATTATTAAGTATTTTAGCTACAAAACGCAAAAAACATTATTAATAATGTTTTTACATCCAATCAATCTCTCAATTGATTGGATGTTTTTTTATACAAAAAGGACGATACATAAAGTATCGTCCTTTTAACGGGGTGAGGCTGCCCAAAAGTACGGAAAACCTTTGAACAGCCTCTTATTTTCATATGGATGCCTTACATATATCACTGATAATAATTATGAAATGCGGAAACATAATTACCATCAACTGATTCAAACATGAGAAATGAAACCCTACAGTGGTTCCATTTCTCTACATAATCTAAAGTTTGGGTACACTAGATTCATGCAATGTAGGAGCTTTCAGAGTAGAAAGCGAACCTTCGTTTAAAATGATAGCATACATATCTTCCTCAAAAATATGCAAATATGCATATATTGTTTTTATTTCTCAATGTCAGAATATTGAAAAATAAAAGACGCGAAGGTAAAATAAAGTCATTATCCGTCTTCTTTTGTCAGTCACAGAGAATAGAAGAATAGGAGAGGAAAAAATGAGAAAATCATTGAAACAAAAAATAGTAAGCTCTTTGCTTGCTGTATCACTCGCTGTTAGCTTAGCTCCAATTGGGCAAGCAAAAGCGGATTCCACGTCAGAGGTTACACAAACTCCATCTATTACAAAACAGATTGATCCAAACCGCGCAATTGAACATGTTCGTTTCTTATCTGAAACAATTGGTCCTCGACCCGGTGGAACAAAATCCGAAGAATGGGCTTCTCGTTACATTGGTATGCAGCTTAAATCGATGGGCTATGAAGTAGAATATCAGCCATTTCAGGTGCCCGATCAGTACGTTGGATTCATTGAATCACCACTATCAATAAAACGTAATTGGCAAGCTGGTGCTGCTCCTAATTCACTAATTTCTACAGAAGCTGTTACAGCTCCCCTTATCTTTGTTCAAGGTGGGACAAAATTAGAAGATATTCCAAATGAAGTAAACGGTAAAATTGTTTTATTTGAAAGAGGAACGACAATTACAGACTAT
Organism: Bacillus sp. AR8-1; assembly: GCF_008042345.1. Classification (NCBI taxonomy): domain Bacteria; kingdom Bacillati; phylum Bacillota; class Bacilli; order Caryophanales; family Bacillaceae; genus Bacillus; species Bacillus sp. AR8-1. The sequence continues at coordinate 140,620 of NZ_QNUB01000013.1, read as the reverse complement.
AATAAACAAGTTGAAAATGCTGTTAGCAAAGGTGCAAAAGGTGTTCTTTTATACAGTTTAATTGGCGGACGCGGAAATTATGGACAAACCTTCAATCCCCGCCTAACGAAAAAGCAATCTATCCCTGTCTTTGGTCTTGCTTATGCGCAAGGAAATGCATTTAAAGAAGAAATCGCTAAAAAAGGGACAACAATTCTTTCCCTAAAAGCGAGACATGAATCTAAATTAACATCTCTAAATGTTATCGCCAAAAAGAAACCAAAAAAGAGTACCGGTAATGAAAAAGCAGTCGTTGTAAGTTCGCACTATGATAGTGTTGTCGGAGCACCTGGCGCAAATGATAATGCTTCTGGAACTGGATTAGTATTAGAACTAGCTCGTGCTTTTCAAAATGTAGAAACTGATAAGGAAATTCGTTTTATTACCTTTGGTTCTGAAGAGACTGGCTTACTTGGCTCCGATTATTACGTTAATAGTCTATCCCAAAAAGAACGCAATCGAATTTTAGGTGTCTTTAACGCAGACATGGTTGCAACAAATTATGATAAAGCAAAGAATTTATACGCTATGACACCTGATGGCTCTACAAACTTTGTAACAGATGCTGCCTTGCAAGCAGGTAAACAACTAAATAATGACCTCGTCCTACAAGGTAAATTCGGTTCTAGTGATCATGTTCCATTTGCTGAAGCTGGTATTCCTGCTGCTCTATTTATTTGGATGGGTGTCGATAGTTGGAATCCATTAATCTATCATATTGAGAAGGTATACCATACACCTCAAGATAACGTATTAGAAAATATTTCACCTGAACGAATGAAAATGGCATTAGACGTTATCGGAACAGGGGTTTATAAATCGCTTCAAAAACCTGTTACTCAAACTGAACAGAAAGCTGCTTAATCAATAAAAGACCACTGATTTTTATCAGTGGTCTTTTATTGAGAAAAAATATATATGCATAAAAGCATATTTTATCCTACTCATTATCGTATACAATATTAACTGTAACAATATCGATTACAACTTATAAGGAGGCTTTTTCTATTATGAAAAAAATGATTTTAGCAGGTGCGTTAACTTTAGCAGGAATTACCGGCGCTACCGCGTTTATTCCTGAAACAAAAGTCGCTGCTGCCGCTCAAGAACAAAGCTTTACAAAATTTTATTCTTTGCAAACTGGAGGTAGTTCTGAACAAGAACCTGTTTTCCTTCAAAAGGGACAAGAGTTAACAATTCAACCTAACAGCAAAACTCCTAGTTACAGTGTTTATGACTCAAATCATAACCTTATTGGACGTTATTCTGATGGTTACGGCCGAATTTTCACTGCAAAAACAGATGGAAATATGTACGTTCAATTTCATGCACCTTACGTTTACTATAGTCCTGTTAGTTTTTCTGTTACTTATACAATCCAATAAAATAAAGGGCCTTTCTCAAGGGCCCTTTATTTTGCTTCCCAATTCACTTTTACAAAACCATCTTTCACCATTACCGTACCAATCGGTATATTTAATATTTCACTCATTTCCTTGTAAGAATATTGTTCATAGTAATAGAGTACGAGTACCGTTTTATATTTTTCATTTAATAACTGTATTACTTCCCGTATCATTTCCGCTTCCACTTTTTGAATAAATTCTTCTGATATATTCACTTCATCTGCGAAATCTATTTCTCCACCATCTTCTTTATGAAACAAATCCAATATTCGGTCTTTCCACCTTTTTTTCTTACGATAAAAATCATAAAACGTACGAACACAAATTGTAGTGATCCACTTTTTATAATTATCCACATAAGAAAGTTGGTGCCTTGATGAAAAAACCTTTATCCACGTCTCTTGAAAAATATCTTCCGCATCTTCTTTCGTTTTCGCTAACTTATAGCATAAGGAATATATTTGCTGCTTATATATATCAATTAATTCTTCTACCTTTTCTTCCATCATAAGCCTCCTGTCATTTATATAAGACGACGCAAATTATCCTTTTGTTTGATAAAATTTTATTTTTTTATTATCTCCATACAAAAAGGCAATCACAACATCGTGTGATTGCCTTTTACTGAAAGCGAAAAATCGGCTCCGCTTTTCTTAATTACATTTTTTCTGGTGCAGATACTCCTACGATTGCTAATGCATTTTGAAGTGTAGTGCGTACTGCTTTCATTAACTCGTAACGAGCTTTACTTAATTCTAAGTTATCTTGGTTCAATACTTTTTCTGCATTGTAGAAGCTGTGTAATGCTGCTGCTAATTCAAATGCATAGCTTGTAATGCGGTGTGGCAGACGTTTTTGTGCTGCATCCGCAACTACAGCTGGGAATTCACCAAGTTTTTTCAGTAACTCTACTTCTTTCTCAGAAGTAACAAGTTTGTAATTCACGTCTCCATCTGCAGCTAATCCTAACTCTTCACCTTGACGAAGGATACTGCATACACGAGCATGAGCATATTGTGCATAGTATACTGGGTTTTCATTAGATTTTGATACAGCTAAGTCCATATCGAAGTCTAAATGAGAATCACCGCTACGCATCGCGAAGAAGTATCTCATTGCGTCCACGCCTACTTCTTCCATAAGCTCACGAAGTGTAACTGCTTTACCTGTACGCTTACTCATTTTCATTTTTTCACCATTTTGGTACAGTTGTACCATTTGGATGATTTCTACTTCAAGTGTTTCTTTATCGTAACCTAGCGCTTGAATAGCAGCTTTCATACGAGGAATGTAACCGTGGTGGTCAGCACCCCAAATGTTGATTAACTTATCGAAACCACGCTCTAATTTATCACGGTGATAAGCGATATCTGGCGTTAAGTATGTGTAAGAACCGTCATTTTTAATTAATACACGGTTTTTGTCGTCACCGTAAGTCATTGAACGGAACCAAGTTGCTCCGCCTTCTTCAAAGATTTCATCACGCTCTTTTAATACAGCAAGTGCAGCATCAATTTTTCCGTTTTTGTATAATGATGTTTCTGAGAACCATACATCAAATTTAACACGGAAGCTCTCTAAGTCTTTTTGAAGTTTTGCTAACTCATATTTCAAACCATATTCACGGTAGAATTCATAGCTTTCTTTTTCATCAGCTTTTGCGTAACGATCACCAAACTCTTCAGCTAAACGTTTACCGATTCCAATGATATCCGCACCATGGTAACCGTCTTCTGGCATTTCTTTCTCTAAACCTAAAGCTTGCATGTAACGAGCTTCAACAGAAAGAGCTAAGTTATGAATTTGGTTACCAGCATCATTAATATAGTACTCACGAGATACATCGTATCCTGCTTTTGCTAATACGTTACATAAAGTGTCACCTACTGCCGCACCACGTGCATGTCCTAAGTGAAGGTCACCTGTTGGATTCGCAGATACGAACTCAACTTGTACTTTTTCACCTTTACCAGTGTTCGTTTCACCGTAAGCTTCACCAGCGTTTACGATTGTTGGAATTAAATCTGTTAAGTAGCTATTATCCATATAGAAGTTAATAAAACCAGGACCAGCAATTTCGATTTTTTCAATAGAAGCTTTTGCTTTATCGAAGTTTGCAACTAGTTCTTCTGCAATCATACGAGGTGCTTTTTTCGCAACGCGTGCAAGTTGCATTGCCATATTTGTAGAGAAGTCACCATTTGTTTTATCTTTTGGAGATTCTAATACAACGTTTGGAATCTGTTCTTCTGTCGCTAATTCTGCCTTTAATACAGCAGCTTGAATTTCTTCTTTAATCAATCCTTTTACCTGTTCTAAGGAATTCATTATTTTGCCTCCTTCAAATTAATTGTAATTGTATATCTGCCAGCTTCTTGTTCACTTAGAAGCAATGCGTACGTTAAGAAGAGTTGTCCTTTTTTCTTTTCATCCGACCATTTAAAAAGAACGTTATCAGTTTTCGTTTGCAGTGCAAACGTACCAAGTTCACTCGTATACGTACCCGTTGTCCATTCACCTTTCACATGCGTCTGACGCATAGAAATAGCACCTGAACGCATAATGAGAACTTGTTCATCTTGAATTTTAATAATTGTTTTCACTTCGCCTTGTTCGTTCGGCTCCTGGAATGTTACATATGTACCTTGACCTTTTACATAGTATTGACCATTTGCTTCAAAAGCAACGGTTTCCTTCCTCGCCCCTTCACGGATTTCTGTTACGAAATGAACGTGTACCGGCAAGCCTGCAAGTTGTTTCTTCACGTCTTGCACACCTTTCAAATGTTATAGATATTAAATACTACTTATAATAAATCACTTTTCCTATCATATCAAAAAAAGACGCTGTCTGTCTGCTGAAAAATCAGGAAAACTCCATTTCAAAAAATAATTCACTTCTACTTTATTTCATGTGATAAAATATTTTTTAAATCTAAATATTCTTTTAATTATAGAGGTGAATTCAGTGATACCAACAAAGTTAAAAAAGGGTGATGAAATACGCGTGATTTCACCATCCTGTAGTTTAAGTATTGTTTCAAATGAAAATAGAAAACTTGCTATAAAAAGATTAACTGACATGGGCTTTCAAGTTACATTCTCAAAATATGCCGATGAGATAGATCAATTTGCTTCCTCTTCTATTTCTTCCCGCATTCAAGACCTCCATGAAGCATTTGGAGACCCTAATGTAAAAGCTATTTTGACGACACTTGGCGGATACAACTCCAATGGTTTATTGAAACATCTCGATTATGATCTAATTCGTAAAAACCCGAAATTTTTCTGTGGTTATTCTGATATTACTGCCTTAAATAATGCAATTTACACAAAAACAGGGCTTGTTACATATTCGGGTCCCCACTTCTCTTCATTTGGAATGGAGAAAGGGCTCGAGTATACAAACGATTACTTTTTACAATGCTTAACCACTAATGAGCCTATTGAAATCATTCCGGCGGAAACGTGGAGCGATGATTCTTGGTATATGGATCAGGAAAATCGAGAATTTATAAAAAATGAAGGGTATGTTCCAATTCAAGAGGGGGAAGCGACAGGAGAAATTATCGGTGGCAATATGAGCACACTTAATTTACTACAAGGCACACCATATATGCCAAACTTAAAGGGCAAAATTTTATTCCTTGAAGAAGACAGTTTAACAGGAAAATCAACGCTTAAAACTTTTGATCGCTATCTACATTCCCTTATGCAGCAACCTGATTTTGAACATATAACAGGTATTGTAATAGGAAGAATGCAAAAAGAAGCAGAATGTACGATAGCGGACATTCAAGAAATGATTTCTTCAAAACCTGAACTTGCACATATTCCTATCATTGCAAATGCAAATTTTGGACATACAACTCCAATTTTTACTTTTCCAATTGGTGGACATGCCAAAATCATTTCTAACAAAGAAAATACATCTATCACTATTTTAACGCACTAAAAAAGGAGCGAACGATTCGCTCCTTTTATGATTTTTCTATTTTTTGCAACGCTTTTTGCGGGATTGACTCTTTCGTTATTTCAGCCCATCCTTTTCCTTGCATACCTTTTGCATAAATTTTTATAAAAGCACCTGCATGCAATTCACGATTTACCATTCTTTTAATAATTTGTTGCTTTCCGTCCTCTGTATACCCTTTAAATGTATACAAATATTCACCGTCTTTTTTCTCACCTTTATCTACAACCGCATAATAATCTTGTATTTCTTTATTTGAAAAGAAGTTGTCTACAAAAGCATGTACACCTTCTGTTTTTGTGTTTAAATAATATGCTGTTCCCCCTAAAATGATGGCGAATACAGCTAAAACTTTAATTACCAATTTCATACATGCGCCTCCTGTTTGCACTTCTTTCTCACTAGTATTATATCTATACTTGTATTATACGGAAAAGAGCATACTATACTCTATCTAAAAGTCTTACACTTTCCTTACATTATTGTAAGGGATTTTTTCTTAAAGCAAGTTCCCAAGAAAAAATTTTTCCGTTTCATACACTTTTATATTATTATTGAATGATACGAATTTTTATTACAAAAATCAAAGGAGACAGTTTTCAAATGGCTATCTTGCAAGGTTTAGCACTATTACTTGTTGTACTTTGTCTATTTACACTTTTCAGTTACCGTGCGCCTTACGGAATGAAGGCGATGGGCGCTTTAGCTAATGCAGCAATCGCAAGTTTTCTTATTGAAGCATTTCACCGTTATATAGGTGGAGAAATGTTTCATAATGACTTTTTACAATCAGTAGGAGAAGCTTCTGGTAGTATGAGCGGTGTCGCAGCAGCGATTTTAGTCGCATTAGCAATCGGTGTTTCCCCCGTATACGCTGTTTTAATTGGTATCGCTACTAGTGGATTCGGTATTTTACCAGGATTTTTCGCCGGATACGTTTGTGCCTTCGTCGTGAAATTTCTCGAAAAGAAATTACCGGCTGGTGTGGAATTTTTAGCAATCCTATTTATCGCTGCACCAATCTCACGTGGAATGGCAATGCTTATGGATCCGCTCGTTAACGCAACACTTGGTAAAATCGGTTCTATGATATCAGTTGCAACTACAGAAAGTCCTATCATTATGGGTATTATGCTTGGTGGATTAATAACAGTTATTTCTACCTCTCCACTGAGTTCTATGGCACTAACTGCAATGCTTGGATTAACAGGTTTACCAATGGCAATTGGTAGTCTTGCCGTAGCAGCCTCAGCCCCGATGAACTTTATTTTCTTTAAGCGACTAAAAATTTGCTCAAAGAAAGACACAATCGCTGTAGCAATCGAGCCTTTAACACAAGCAGATGTTGTTTCAGCAAATCCAATTCCAATTTATGCAACAAACTTCGTTGGCGGTGCACTTGCCGGTATTATTACATCGCTATTCCAGCTTGTTAATAATGCACCAGGAACAGCATCACCAATTCCAGGTCTTCTTGTCCTATTCGGATTTAATGACGTTATAAAAGTAACGATTGCTGCTGTACTATGTGGAATCGTTACCACTATTGTCGGATACATAGGGTCTATTGTGTTCCGTAAATATCCGATCCGCTCTGCTGATGAAATTCGTGGAGTTACTTCGGAAGAGAAGGTTGCATAAGAAAAAGAGCTATTCCCATCGTTTGAGAATAGCTTTTTTTGTGTTGCGTAACGGTAAATGAAATTATATCGGTGATTTTTTAAATATATCGACTTACCGACACATAACGACCAAGCAAGAGCCCTCTAATCATATAGAGGGCTCTTACTTTATCTAGCTGCAGCGGCTAGAATGATCGGTGGCTTCCGCTTTTATTTCTATCCAGTTACGCCTCCTAGACCCTTGCGTCTAAGAACCTTCCCTGCCAAAAGGTAAAAAGCACCTTTTGCAGGAAAGAACCTTAGTCACCGGGTCTAAACAGTCGGCTTCACTTTTATTTCACCCAACCGAGCAGCATTTCCCGCACGAATTTGCTTGCTGCGACTGGTGTTTGATCACTATGGTCGTAGACTGGGGCTACTTCTACTAAGTCTGCTCCAACTACATTTATATTTGAATTTGCAATTGCTACGATGGAATCTAATAATTCTTTAGATGTGATACCGCCAGCTTCTAACGTTCCTGTTCCTGGAGCGTGAGCTGGGTCTAATACATCAATGTCGATTGTGACATAGACTGGGCGTCCAGCAAGTTTCGGTAATACTTCTTTTAACGGTTCTAATACGTCAAATTTATATAAGTTCATACCTACTTCTTTCGCCCATTCAAATTCTTCCTTCATTCCAGAACGAATTCCGAAAGAATATACGTTTTCCGGACCAATTAAATCACACACTTTACGAATTGGTGTAGAGTGGGATAAAGGCTCCCCTTCATACGATTCACGTAAATCAGTATGAGCATCCATGTGGATGATTGCTAAATCCGGATATTTTTTTGCCATTGCCTTAAAAATTGGCCAAGACACTAGGTGCTCACCGCCGAGACCTAGTGGAAACTTATCGGCATCTAAAAGTTTTGATACATACTCTTCAATCATGTCTAAGCTGCGTTGTGCGTTTCCGAATGGTAATGGGATATCACCCGCATCAAAATATTTTACCTCTTCTAATTCACGATCTAAATACGGACTATATTCTTCAAGACCGATTGATACTTCACGAATACGTGCAGGGCCAAAACGAGATCCTGGACGGTAACTTACTGTCCAATCCATAGGCATCCCATAAATAACTACCTTTGACTCTTCAAAACTTGGATGACTTTTAATAAATACTTTACCTGAATAAGCTTCATCAAAACGCATATTCTTTTCCTCCTTATGTGGAACTTAAGGTATCCCAACCTTTCACTATTTCTCAAATTTGGAGCGAATTGCTCCTCTTTCTCGATTTACCGGGTCTTCTTTTTAACAACAAGAAGACGATTTTCTCTACAGAAGTGTAAGTAGCTAGCATGTTCAAGTCTTCTGGACAAACACCTTAAATGAGCTACTCACACTTTATTTGTTCAAGCTCGATTTTCTTACTTAATTAAATCGCCAACAAATTTCGGTAATGCGAATGCTGCGTTGTGTAATTCTTTTGTGTAGTATTTCGTTTCGATTTCGTGGAAACGCTCTTCACTTACTTCTAATGGATCATGTTTTTTAGATCCAATTGTGAACGTCCAAAGACCACTTGGGTATGTTGGAATATTAGCTGTGTATAAACGAGTAATTGGGAAAATTTCTTTTACATCTTTAAACACAGTCGTAATTAACTCTGGTGTGAACCAAGGGTTGTCCGTTTGTGCAACGAAAATACCATCTTCTTTTAACGCTTTTGAAATTCCAGCGTAGAAGCCTTTTGTAAATAGGTTTACTGCTGGTCCTACTGGCTCAGTAGAATCTACCATAATTACATCGTATTCATTTTCGCTTTCTGCGATATGTAGGAAACCGTCTCCTACTTTTACTTCTACACGCTCATTATCTAATGCGCCTGCAATTGATGGTAAGTATTGTTTAGAGTACTCAATTACTTTTCCATCGATTTCAACAAGAGTTGCTTTCTTTACACTTGGGTGTTTTAACACTTCACGAATAACACCACCATCACCGCCACCAACAACTAATACGTTTTCAGGGTTAGGATGTGTAAATAAAGGTACGTGCGCTACCATTTCATGATAAACGAACTCATCTTTTTCTGTTGTCATAACCATGCCATCTAAAATAAGCATGTTTCCGAACTCTTCCGTTTCAACCATATCAAGTTTTTGGAATTCTGTTTGCTCCGTATGTAATGTGCGGTTAATACGCGCCGTAATCCCAAAATGTTTTGTTTGTTTTTCAGTGAACCATAGTTCCATCGTACAATCACGCCTTTCAATGCAAATTTATAATAGGGACATCATTAATGTCCCCTAACAAAAATAAAACAAAACATCCAAAATGTATAGTTAAAAGTACAAAAATACCGAAAATATATTTTAGTCAGAGGGTTCTAACATATATGTATAAAGAAAACCCTTTCTTAAGAAAGGGCTTTTGTCTCTATTTCTACTGGTTTACGAATTGGAATTAGGATCATAATACAACCAACTAATACCACAATTCCACCTACTAAAAACGGACTTTGTGGTGAAACAGTATGACCGATAATTCCTGATAAAATCGGAGCAATTGCGCCCCCTAACCAACGAACAAAGTTATAAACACCTGACGTAACAGATCTTTCATAAGGTGAAATATCCATTACATAACTTGTATATAATGCATTGTTTAAGCCAGATGCTAATCCTGATAAAACGATAAGAGTAATTTGTAACCACATAATTTTCACAAAGAATAGTGCAATTAAGAAAATCGCAAATACAAGTAAACTACCCTTCAATAATGTTTTTGGTTCATATTTCCCTTCTAGCTTATGTGCTAAAATTGCAGAACCATAAGCTAACGCTAATCCCCATCCGCAAAATACAAAGCCTAATTGAATAGCTGATAAATGCATAATAAGTGGTGAATATGCTAACACAACGAAAAATCCGTAGTAGTATAACATTCCTGAAATCGCACCTTGCATAAACGGTTTATACTTCACCAGGTTAAGTAATTCTCCTACGCCAGCAGCCTTACGCTTCACTTTTCGCTCCGGTTCTTTTACAAAAAAGAATACTAAAATAAATGCTAAGAAAATTAAAATACTCGTCGCAAAAAATGGATAACGCCAAGAATATCCACCTAATATTCCACCCAATAACGGCCCCCCAGCCATACCTAAGCCGATCGCTGCTTCGTATAATCCTACTGCTTCATGAACTTCTTTACTTAATGCTATTAACAGCGTCATTGCTGTAGCAAAAAACATCGCATTTCCTAATCCCCATCCAGCACGGAAAAGAGATAATTGAGCAATCGTTTGCGATATACCACATATAAACGCAAATACAGTCACAATCGCAAGACCGATTGTCATCATCCGTTTATCACCAAATCTTGATGCAAATATACCAGCTGGTAACATCATGATTGCCATCGTTAAAATATAAGCAGTAAATAACATTTCAACTTGCCAATGCGTTGCACCAATTTTCTCTGCAATAATCGGCAAAATTGGGTCGACTACTCCTATACCCGAAAAGGCAAGGAAGGTAGCCACCACTGTAATCAATCTCCCTAGTTTTTGTTTGCTCTCCATTTTGATTACTCTCCTTTTGTGCTCTCTAAAAATGTTACTGCACGATGTAAACTATCTTCAAGTTCTGCCTTTACACGTTGCATTTGCTCCATTTTTTCGTCTAACGTTTGCACTTGTTTTTCAAGCATATCTTTAATTTCTTGAATCACTTCACGATCACGAGGGTTCTCGCTATTTCTTCTTTGCTCCATTCTTTCTTTTAGTGATAAGAAATGCTGCATTTCTTGAAGTGTGATTCCTAGCACTTCTTTCGCTTCTACAATTCTTTTAATTCTGGCAATATCCTCATCCGTATACAGACGAATATTCCCCTCACTACGTTCTGGGGGATGAATTAAACCAATTTCCTCATAATAACGAAGTGTACGTTTTGTTAAACCGACTTGCTTTGTTACTTCATCAATTTTATACATGTTTATTCCTCCCTTCACTTGATTATTACATTTTACGTTAACGTTAACTTTTCTGCAACTGTTAGACTTTTGTAAATGTTTATCATATTCAATTGTATTTTCCCTAAAGCAGTTTCATAATGAAAGAAAAGAGATAATAAGGAGAATTTCACATGAGTAAACCACTTATTTTCGCTCACCGCGGAGTAAAAGGTACACATCCCGAAAATACGATGATTGCCTTCCAAGAAGCAGAACGCATTGGCGCTCACGGAATTGAACTCGATGTCCACTTATCAAAAGATGGTGAACTTGTCGTAATTCACGATGAAACCGTCGATCGTACAACAAATGGCGTTGGACTTGTTTCGGAAAAAACGGTAGAGGAACTACAATCATTGGACGCTGGTAGCTATAAAGACCCTTCTTTCCATGAAGCAAAAATCCCAACGTTGCGTGAGATTTTCATTTGGCTTTCCACAACGAACTTACAACTAAATATTGAATTAAAGACAGATGTTATTCATTACCCAAATATTGAGGAAAAAGCTGTTGCACTTGTGCGCGAATATCATCTTTCTAATCAAATTATATTTTCATCATTTAACCATGACTCTGTTTCATTATTAGCAGAAATTGCTCCTGAAATCCCAAGAGCAATTTTATATGATACACCGATTGCTGATCCAATTGCCGAAGCAAAACAGAGAAAAGCAAGTGGATTACATCCAAACTTCCAGCTATTAACGAAAGAATTTGTGCAATTAGCACAAGAGCAAGGATATGTTTTCCGTCCATATACAATTAACGAATACAAAGATTTACAAACTATGATTGATTATGGTGTAGATGTCATCATTACCGATTGGCCAGCACGTGCCTTTGAGCTCCTTTCTTAATGGAAGGAGCTTTTTATTTTCGAAATTTCATTGTTTAAAATAAATGAAAACCCTCAATACTAATACAATAACGCTTGTATTAATGAGGGGCTGAAAAAAGATGGATCAGACTATGAATCCAAAACTTAAAAAATATAAACGTCTTTTCTTCACCGCAATGTTTTCTTGCGTCCTTTTCTTCGTTTTTTCTTTTTTTGTTATTATTATAGTTGCAAAAATTATGGGACCTCCTCCTGTTGCGGTCCCACAAACAAGCGTCTTTTACGCAAACGATGATACTGTTATTGGACAAAGTAATGAAATTCAAAAACGTTACAATGTCTCTCTTAATGAAATTTCACCTTATGTAAAAGAGGCGACCCTTTCTATTGAAGATCAAAGATTTTATAAACATCACGGCTTCGATGTGAAACGGATTGCAGGTGCAATTGTTGCTGATTTAAAAGCGATGGCAAAGGTACAAGGAGCTAGTACAATTACACAACAATACGCGCGTAATCTGTATTTAGATCATGATAAAACGTGGAAACGGAAATTATTAGAGGCAATGTACACTGTCCGCCTTGAAGTAAACTATAATAAAAATCATATTTTAGAAGGATATTTAAATACAATTTATTACGGACATGGCGCTTATGGAATCGAAGCTGCGTCCCGTCTATATTTCGATAAAACAGCAAAAGATTTAACATTAGCAGAAGCTAGTATGCTCGCAGGTATCCCGAAAGGGCCAAGTGTCTATTCTCCCTTTTTGAAAGAGGATCGTGCTAAAGGACGACAAGCTCTCATATTAGATGAAATGGTCGAACAAGGATATATTACGAAGCAACAAGCAGCCTTAGCGAAGAAAGAGCCACTAACTTTTGCCTCATTAGATACGAAAAAAGTAGCAGAGGTCGCACCATATTTCCAAGATGCTGTACAAGCTTCGCTTCTTCGTGATGTTGGATTAGACGAACAAGCTTTACAACGGGGTGGCTTGCGAATTTATACAACGCTAGACCCTAAACTACAAGCTGTAGCAGAGCAAGCTGTAAAAGATCATATACCTGACACAACAAACATACAAACTGCTCTCGTCTCTATGAATCCAACGACAGGTGAAGTGGCTGCTCTTGTTGGCGGAACTGATTATACTACGAGTCAATTTAACAGGGCTACACAAGCCGTTCGTCAGCCTGGTTCTACATTTAAGCCATTTCTATATTATGCAGCATTAGAACGAGGATTCACGCCTGCTACGCGCTTAAAAAGCGAATATACTGTATTTACTTTAGGTGACGGCGTTTCAAAGTATAAACCAAAAAACTATAAAGATTATTATGCAGATGATTTTGTAACGATGGCACAAGCTCTCGCAGTCTCTGATAACATATATGCTGTAAAAACGAATTTATTTTTAGGAGATGACGCACTCGCAAAAACAGCAAAACAATTTGGAATTACAAGTGCATTAAAAGATGTGCCTTCTCTAGCTCTCGGCACATCACCCGTAAAACCAATTGAAATGGTTAACGCTTATAGCATGTTCGCAAACGGTGGAAAAGAAGTAAAACCTACTTTCATTCGCCGCATTATGGATCATGAAGGAAATATATTATACGATGCTCATTTAGAGAGTAAACAAGTTCTCGACAAGAGCAAAGCGTTTGTAATGGAAGAAATGATGACCGGTATGTTTAATAAGAAACTAAGCAGTTATGCTGCTGTAACTGGCCAATCGATGTTATCAAAATTATCAAGAACATATGCCGGAAAATCTGGTTCTACTGAAACGGATAGTTGGATGATCGGATTTACTCCGCAAATCGTAACAGGTGTATGGGTCGGATATGATCAACCTAAATCTATTTCAAACGTAGCAGAACAAGGATATGCGAAGAAAATATGGACTGATACGATGGAGAAAGGCTTAGATGGACAGCCCAAAAAAGAATTTAAACAACCAGGTGACGTCGTAGCGGTTAATATCAACCCAGAGAACGGTAAAATTGCTACAAAAAATTGTCCTATTTCTGTGAAAATGTATTTCGCTAAAGGTACCGAACCGACTGAATATTGTATGGATCACGTCGATGATAAAGAAGAATTTGAAAAAACGACTGAAGAAAAGAAAAAAACAAGTTGGTGGAAAAAATATCTTCCTTGGTAAAAAAAATAGCTGACGGGCATCCGTCAGCTATTTTTTATTCACTTAATAATGCAAGGCGCAATTCTTCACTAGATTCGTTCCAAATCGCTTCATTATGTTCTTTCAAGAACGTACCAAGTACTTTTTTAGATGATTCATCCATATGGTCAACCATAATGTGACGCTTCATTGATTTATCCATTTTGTTTACGTGTTCTGGAAGTGATTTATATCCGCGACGAATTTCACGGTCTACTGTCATTTCACAAGCTGTTACACCTGCGTAATAAGCACCAGTTGCAGTTCTTTCAATCGTTACCCAAACAAGCCAAAATGGTTTTCCGTTTGGAACTTCATCTTTATTTGTTAAAAACTTAATACCTTTTTCTACTGTACTACGCGCATGCATCGCACCGATATCAACGAATGCGGTTTTCTCTAGTACATCAACAAATACAGGTGAAATGTTTTCTAGGCTTAATGCCCCAACACCAAATCCACCATGTCCATCTGTTGAATCATTTTTCACAATATTAAAACCGATTTTTTTCTTTTTCTCTGTCATATGTAAAATCCTCCTCACTTAAAAATTATAAAAGGCCAAAAATAGGCGCAATGATACTTTGTAAAAACATTAATACATGCGGAATAACTACCTGGAAAATAGGTTGAATTGTGTAATTACTAAGCGGTGTAATAACGAGAATTAATAACGCAATCGCTCCATATTTTTCATACTGTGTCATTTTCGCGCGAATATTTGCTGGTGCTAAATCTTCCACTACACGATACCCATCAAGTGGCGGGATCGGTAATAAATTAAATACAAGTAAAACAATATTTAACATAATAAAGAGCTCAAAAAACTTTCCTAATGTTTCAGCTACTGCAACTGGAACTGCATCTAACACTCCAAATACTGCTAAGCTATACAAAATAATTAAACCAATTGCACTTAAAATTAAGTTACTAATCGGCCCTGCAATTGAAACTAATATGCCTGCAAGACGCGGTCTTTTAAAGTTATATGGGTTAACAGGAACCGGTCTTGCCCAACCGAATCCAAGAATTAATACTGCAATCAAACCGATAGGGTCTAAATGAGCCATCGGTGATAACGTTAAACGCCCTTGTCTCTTTGCTGTATCGTCCCCAAATTTATATGCAACATATGCATGTGCAAATTCATGAACGGATAATGCAATAATAATCGCCATTGCTACCAACGGAATTTCGTGCAATGGATATCTAAATAACTGATCCATACTTCATCTCCTCTTCCATATGTCAAAAAAAGAAATTATTTGTTTTTTCGATTGTTCTTCCCCATAATCCGCTATAATAAGAGTGTAACTTACATAAAAGGAGCGATTGTACATGCCATACGTAACAGTGAAAATGCTAGAAGGACGCACAGAAGAACAAAAGAAAGCTCTTGCTGAGAAAGTAACAGCAGCAGTAAGCGAAACAACTGGTGCTCCTGAAGAAAACATCGTTGTTTTCATCGAAGAAATGTCTAAGAATCATTATGCAGTTGGCGGAAAACGCTTAAGCGACAAATAATTTCAAGTTTTTCATAAGAAGCAGCCACTAGCTGCTTCTTATTTCTTTCCTTCTAACAACTCAATAATTCTCTCTTTATATTTTCCTTTTCTTCCATCTTCATAGATTAAATCATGTGGATAGAATAGCTTTTGGTCCGTTCTTTTCTTACCTGTAATCGCCTCA
This sequence comes from Bacillus sp. AR8-1, assembly GCF_008042345.1. NCBI lineage: Bacteria > Bacillati > Bacillota > Bacilli > Caryophanales > Bacillaceae > Bacillus > Bacillus sp. AR8-1. The sequence goes on along the minus strand of NZ_QNUB01000013.1, from coordinate 124,852 downwards.
ACAATATCCGATTCACGTGAAAGCTCTCTAAGCTCTCCGTTTGGCATAAGAAGTAGGATTGGCAAACGCTCTTCTTCTTCTCCTGCACGGTAAAAGTCATACGGTAAGTCTGATGTTGAATCAACTACTAAATAATACTCCGGATCAAGTCCAATCTTTTTAAATAAACTACTTAATTCCATCCAATTATCTAAACCGTGTTTATCTGTAAACTCTACATATTTAAATAGATTTCGATTCATAAAACGGCGGCATAGATCGCTTAAAATTGGATCTTCTTCTTCCTGCCATACTTGGAAGTAGTAATACATAACGTTCTCGTCTAACTTTAAATAATCCTCTACTGTTACTTCTTCTTCAAATAAAGAATAGAAATGAACAGGATGATTTTTAAATGTATAATACTTCTCGTGCAATGATTTAGCACGGTGTAAAATCTTCGTTAAAATAACTTCTGCACTTCGCGTTACCGGATGGAAATATACTTGCCAATACATTTGATAACGACTCATAATGTAATGCTCAACAGCATGCATACCACTATTTTTAATGACTACTTGATCCCCATACGGGCGCATTACACGCAGTATACGTTCCATATCGAAGTTTCCATACTTTACGCCTGTAAAATAAGCATCTCTTAATAAATAATCCATACGATCCGCATCAATTTGGCTCGAAATCATACTAATTGCTAATTTATTAGTAGACGTTTTTGCAATTACATCTGCTACCTTTTGTGGAAACTCCTTATCAACACGACTTAATACATCATTAATCTCCGTATTGCCAACAATAATCTTTTGCGTAAATTTCTCATGATCTAATGAAAATACTTTTTCAAACGAGTGAGAAAATGGGCCGTGACCGACATCATGAAGTAATGCCGCACATAAACATAACAATCTATCTTCAGCATTCCAATTTGGTCTGCCATCAAACACATCATCAATCATACGACGAATAATTTCGTATACACCTAACGAATGAGTAAAGCGACTATGCTCTGCACCGTGAAATGTAAAAAATGTCGTTCCAAGCTGCTTAATACGGCGCAAGCGTTGAAATTCTTTCGTTCCGATTAAATCCCAAATAACACGATCACGCACGTGCACATATTTATGTACTGGGTCTTTAAACACTTTTGTTTCGCTGAGTTTGTCGTTTAAATATACCACTTTCCGACATCCCCCTTTCTTTACTACATTCTTACTTTATATTATAAACGAAATGAGAAACAGAAAGAAATGAAAGACTGTATTAATTACCTTTATAAAAAGAAAAAATCACCTTTACCGAAGTAAAAGTGATTTCCTTTATACATTATTTACCTAAAACGAATTCAGCAACTTCGTCTAAGATCATATCTTTCCCTAATGGGAAGTAACCTTTGTTTAAGTCTTCATTTTTAATTGTGAATACGTGGTTGTTTTTAACAGCGTTCATGTTTTTCCAAATTGATTCTTCTTGGAATTCTTTTAAGCGCTGAGAACCGTCACCAGTTGTAAATACGAATAAGTAATCTGGGTTGTAATCGATTAAAGCTTCTTTTTGTACTTGTACTAGTGGTTTATCAGTTGGTGTACCTTTAACTGCTGGTAGTTTTAAATCATTAAAGATTACGCTACCGTAACCGTAGTCACCGTATACGCGGAAAGCATTTGGATACGCAGCCATTTTCATGAATGTTGCTTCACCAGTTTTAGCGACGATTTTGTCATGTAATTTGCTTGCTTTTTCATCATACTTTTTGAACCATTCTTTTGTTTCTTTTTCTTTACCGAAGATTTGACCTACTTCTTCGAATTTTGGACGCCATTGATCTAATGGAGTGTTTAACATAACTGTTGGTGCAATTTTAGATAATTGATCATAAATCTTTTCTTGACGATTATTTACAAGAATTAAATCTGGTTTTGCAGCAGCTACTGCTTCGATGTTAATTTTATCGCCCCAAGCAGAACCAACTGGTTTAACGTCTTTTAGTTTCTTTTCAATATGTGCATCAATTTTTTCTTGAGATGTATTAGCAGTAATAACCGGTTTCATACCGAAAATTAATAATTCTTCTGTTGAACCACTAAGGTCAGCAATTTTCTTTGGGTTTGCAGGAATTTTAATTTCCCCTTTTGCATGTTTTACAGTGCGCTCTTCAGTCTTTGCATCTGCTTTCTTTTCTTCTTCTTTGTTAGAACAAGCAGCAAATAGTACAGAAGTCACAACTAATACCATTGCTAATAGTGCCATTTTAAAATTCTTCATGTTCCCACTCCTTCTAGCTGTATTTATCTTATAAGTTGCAATGAACTATAAGAAACGAAGATAACAATTAATCAATATATTTTTATTAATTGTTGTTAATACCCCATTCTAACGGGCGTTCAACTTCCCATTCTTATATAAGAAGCTCAACGTCCATTAGAAGTCCCCCCTCTTCACGAGGGGGTTCTACTTAAGCTTTTTTACGCAATTGATTACTAATCATCGCTAAATCATATGTTAAGCAAATTGGCTTACAGTTTACTGGACATGGAACGATTTGAGCTTCAATCTCAAATACGTTACGAAGTGTTTCACTTGTCATAACTTCATCTGGTGTTCCTTGTTTCATTAACTTACCTGCTTTTAATGCAATCATATGATCTGAGAAACGAGAAGCGTGGTTTAAGTCATGGATAACCATAACAATCGTTCTACCTTCTTCTTCATTTAACTTTTTCAATAAGTTTAATACTTCTAATTGATGAGCCATATCTAAGTACGTTGTTGGTTCATCCAATACAAGTAATTCTGTTCCTTGTGCAAGAGCCATTGCAATCCAAACACGTTGACGTTGACCACCAGATAGCGCTTCTGCTGGACGATTCGCAAATTCTTTCATTCCTGTCACTTCAAGTGCCCAGTTAATGTAGCGATAATCCTCTTCTTTCAACGTGCCAAACCCTTTTTGATGAGGGAATCTTCCGTATGACACAAGCTCAAATACAGTAAGACCCGTTGGTACTTCTGCAGTTTGTGGTAAAATCGCCATTTTCTTTGCAATTTCTTTCGTTGGCTGTTTCTCAATTGCTTTTCCGTCAAGATAAACAGTACCTTGTTTTGCCTTCAAAATACGAGACGCCGTTTTTAATAATGTGGACTTCCCACAACCATTTGGCCCAATAATTGTTGTAATTTTCCCTTCCGGAATTTCAACTGTTAATCCATCAATAATTAAACCTTCATTATAGCCAACAGATACCGCATCAACCGCTAAAGTTGCCATACGAAAAGCCTCCCTTTATTTTGTCCTCATAAGTAAATAAATGAAATACGGTGCACCAATTACAGAAATAACAAGACCGACTGGTATTTCTGAAGTTGTTAGTACACTTCTTGAAATTACGTCTGCGAATAAAAGTAAAAACGTTCCTATTAGCGCAGCTGTGGGCAACATGATTTGATGTTTGCCACCAACAAGGCGCCTTGCTAAATGCGGGGCCATTAAACCGATAAAGCCAATTCCACCGGCAACAGCAACAGATGCACCCGCTAAACAAACTGCAATAAATAATAATTTACGTCTTTCTTTTTCTACATTTACACCAAGGCCAACTGCTGTAGAATCGCCTAGGTTCATTACATTTAATATGTGTGCTTTACTTATAGCAAGCGGTAAGAAAATAACCATCCATGGAAGTACACTTAATACGAATTTCCAATCTGTACCCCATAGACTTCCCGCCAGCCAAATCGTAGCAAAACGAAAATCGTTAGATGTCATCTTCATAGAGAAAATTAAACTAACAGCTCCAAATCCAGCTGCAACGGCAATACCGACTAGTATTAATCGAGTCGATGAAACGCCGTCTTTCCATGCTAATAAATAAATAATTACCGCTGCTAATATCGCTCCAACTAGTGCGAAAAATGGAAGAATGAATACAGATAAAAATGTACCAGTCCCTACTTTCCCGAAGAAGAAGTAGACGAATATAACAACTGTTAATCCCGCTCCAGCATTAATCCCTATAATACCTGGATCAGCAAGTGGATTTCGTGATAAACCTTGCAAAATCGCACCTGACATAGCTAAAGCAGATCCGACTAGTATAGCAATTACCATACGCGGCATACGGAATTCAAATAAAATAACAGACTGATCTTCAGCCCCTAGTCCAACCAATGACTTTAATACGTCCATTGGGGGTATTTTAAAAGTTCCTGTATTTAAACTAATAAGAAATATAGAAACGATTAGTCCTACTAAAATCGTTAATATAGAAATGTTCTTTTTTGTTAAGACACTCGTCCTCACATCTTTCCTCTCCCTTCATTACGTGCTAAGTAGAGGAAGAATGGAACCCCAATTAGCGCTGTAATTGCTCCAATTGGCGTTTCAAATGGCGGGTTAATAACGCGAGATAACATATCTGCACATTCAATTAACAGCCCGCCTAAGACCGCAGAACATGGAATAACCCATCTATAGTCCGAGCCTACAAGGAAACGAGTCATATGCGGGATTACAAGACCAACAAACCCTACTGATCCTGCCATGGAAACTGCGGAACCCGTTAAAACAAGAACAAGTACTGTTCCGATAAATTTAATTAATGTCGTATTTTGACCAAGTCCAATTGCAATTTCTTCACCGAAGCTCAAAATTGTAATATATCTCGACATCATAATTGCGATAAAAAGGCAAACAAGGCCAATTGGCACTAACATATTAATGCTTTGCCATTTCACTCCAGCAACTCCGCCTGCATTCCACATGCTCACCTCTTGGGCAAGATTGAAATACAATGCGATTCCAGATGAAATTGCCCCTAATAAAGCACTAATAGCTGCACCTGCTAAAGCTAATTTCACAGGTGTTAATCCACCTGGTGAAGAAGACCCAATTCCATATACAATGCTTGCACCAAACGCAGCTCCAATAAAAGATGCGATAACAAACAGTAAATAAGGTGAATTAGGGAAAAATGCATACATAATTGCAATTCCAAATACAGCCCCATCTGTAATCCCCATTAACGATGGTGAAGCAAGTGGATTTCTCGTCATACCTTGCATAATTGCTCCTGATACCGCTAAAAAGGCACCTGCAACTACGCCCCCTATTGCTCTAGGCATGCGAAGCTCTTGAATTACATTATGATGTGTAATAGATCCATCAAACTGAAATACAGCTTGCCATACAGTCTTTAAACTAATATCTGCAGCCCCAAAAGAAATAGAAACTGCCATGCTTAAAGCTAACAAAATTGTACCCGCTACTAAAATAATAGAAGCGATGAGCGGTCTGCTCTTAATCTCTTTAACATTCTCTTCTTGCTGTTCTATACTGCTTGCGCTCGCTTCCATCCCTCAACCATCCTAACCAACAACATATATTTATTAAAATGAAATTTATTCTCAAATAGTAATAAAAAAATTAGGTGAATTGTTATTTTCCTGATAATGATTCTCAGAATCAGACACTTCTATTCTACCTATCGCTTTAAAAGACTGTCAACCATTATTTTGAAATATAAATTTATATAAATTGGAACTTTAATACAAAAGTTATATCCATCCTTTAGAAAACGTTCGTCCACACAAGAGTACTTTCGCAGAATAAATCTTTCCTCTTATGGGCATAAAAAAAGAAGAGTAATCTTTTCACTCTTCTTTTTCTTACTTATTTAACTTTGCTTCAATTTTTACGATTAACTCATCTTCTGTTGGAGCCGCAACTGGACGGTTATTTACAAATGCGAATGATTTTTTACGACCAGGACCACAGTAAGACTGACATCCAACTTCAATCGTTGCACATGAATCTACTTTTTTTAACTTCGGAACTAACGTTTTAACGTTCGTTGCCTGACAGTCATCGCACACGCGAAATTCGTTTCCCATTATATAACACTTCCTCTATTTTAAACTTTTCTCAAGTACGTTTAAAAATAAACACTAAATGGTATTTTACCGCTCTTTGAAGCTCGTTGCAAGTTTCCCTACAAAGCCTATTCTCTACATAATGCTACATATTTATATGCTCTCCTACAGAAGCGCTCACCATTCATGGGAAAATTTTTACCTTTCATCGAAATCTACCATATTTTTAAAAGCTTTGTATAAAAGTTTATTTTTTTGCCCATTATAAAAATAGGAAGTTCATAAAAAGAAAGGGAGTTGAATCTATGAAAGTAAGACAAGATGCTTGGACAGATGAGGATGATTTATTACTTGCTGAAACGGTACTTCGTCATGTTCGAGAAGGAAGTACGCAATTAAATGCATTTGAGGAAGTAGGAGATCAGTTAAATCGTACATCTGCTGCTTGTGGTTTCCGCTGGAATGCTGTCGTTCGCTATAGCTATGAACAAGCTCTTCAACTAGCAAAAAAACATCGTAAAGATAAAATGCGTGCTGCAAGCGGTGAACAAGCGAAAAAACGTTTACTTTATACACCACCAGCTTCAGATTCGATAACTGATTATGAAGAATTAGTACAAGAGGAATCAATCGTACAATATAAAGAAGCTATTCCATATCAAGAATCTACTGCTCCTGCTGCAAGAAGCTCTATGACAATGCAAGATGTTATTTATTTTTTACAAACAGTCGGATCTTCAAATATAAAAGTGACAGCTCTTGAAAACGAGAATACGAGATTGAAACAAGAAATTAAAGCACAAATCCTTCGGAATGAGGAACTAGAAAAGAAACTAGAAAAGTTAGAAAAGCAATCTCATACTGTACAAGAAGATTACGAAACACTTATGAACATTATGAACCGAGCTCGTAAATTGGCAGTCATGGATGACGAAGAACGTTCTCAAACATCTTTCCGAATGGACCGAAACGGTAATTTAGAAAAAATTGCAGAATAAAAAGGATGCATGTAATGCATCCTTTTTATTATTTCACCTTTAAGCTCCCCCTTTATATGTGAGAAAACTCCATTCTTCATTTTTTGCTATAATAGAGATTGTCATTTTAAAGATAAGGGGTTAGTTATATGAGCAATTCCCGTTCCATTTTATCTCAGCCAGAGTGGCGCATTGTAGATCAGTCTAGTTTGGGACCAACATTCCATGCACTTCAGTCATTCGCAATGGATGACACATTATGCACAAGCATTGGAAATGGCAAGTCATCCGCAACAATGCGTTCTTGGGTTCATCACAATACAATTGTCCTTGGCATTCAAGATTCACGCCTTCCGCATTTAGAAGAAGGTATTTCTTTTTTAAAACAACACAACTTCAATGTTATTGTTCGTAATTCTGGCGGGCTTGCAGTCGTGCTTGATGAAGGTGTTTTAAACGTATCACTTTTATTCCAAGAAACAGAAAAAGGTATCGATATTGATCTTGGATACGATACGATGTGGCATTTAATTAAGGAGATGTTAAAGGATTACAACGTTACTATCGAGGCAAAAGAAATTGTTGGCTCTTACTGTCCTGGTAGTTATGACTTAAGTATTCGCGATCAAAAATTCGCTGGTATTTCACAACGTCGTATTCGCGGCGGTGTCGCTGTCCAAATTTATCTCTGTGCTACCGGAAGTGGCTCTGAGCGTGCCGCACTCGTTCGTGATTTCTACAACCTAGCAATTCAAGGAAAAGAAACACGCTTTACGTACCCTGAAATTGTACCAAGTACAATGGCCTCACTCTCAGAATTACTTGGCGAAACCATTACAGTACAAGATTTAATGATGCGTCTTTTAAAAACATTGCAGCAATTCGCTCCAAAGTTAACACCATCTCAATTAACAATAGATGAGATTCCTTTATATGAGACGAATTTACAACGTATTATTGATCGTAATAATAAAGCACTTGGCTTAGAAAAATAAAAATGACCACCCTTAGGGTGGTCATTTTCCATACTAATTCATTTTAGAATTAAAGTGCTTGAGCTGCTGTAATTAAAGCTAACTTGTACACTTCTTCTTCGTTACATCCACGAGATAGGTCATTTACAGGCATGTTTAGGCCTTGTAAGATTGGTCCTACTGCTTCGAAGTTACCTAAACGTTGAGCGATTTTGTAGCCGATATTACCAGCTTCTAAGCTTGGGAATACGAATACGTTAGCATCACCTTTAATTGTAGAACCTGGAGCTTTTTTCTCAGCTACAGATGGTACGAATGCAGCATCGAATTGGAATTCTCCATCTAAAGTTAACTCAGGAGCCATTTCTTTTGCAATGCGAGTTGCTTCTACAACTTTTTCTGTTTCTGGAGATTTCGCAGAACCTTTTGTAGAGAAGCTTAACATAGCAACGCGTGGATCAATGCCGAATAACTCAGCAGTTTTCGCACTTTCGATACCGATTTCAGCTAAATCTTGGCTGTTTGGTACAATGTTAATTGCGCAATCAGCGAATACATATTTCTCTTCTTCACGTACCATGATGAATACGCCAGAAGTTTTTGTAACGCCTGGTTTTGTTTTAATAATTTGAAGTGCCGGACGAACTGTATCAGCTGTAGAGTGAGCTGCACCACTTACTAAACCGTGTGCTTTGCCCATGTATACAAGCATTGTACCGAAGTAGTTTTCGTCTTTAAGGATTTTGCGAGCGTCTTCTTCAGTTGCTTTACCTTTACGGCGTTCAACGAAAGATGCTACCATTGCATCCATTTCTGCGTATGTAGCTGGGTCGTAAATATCAACGCCTGCTAATGTTAAATTCATGCTAGCAGCTTTTGCGCTAATTTCTTCCTTATTACCAACTAAGATTGGTTTTACTAACTCTTCTTTTGCTAAACGCTCTGCAGCGCCTAAAATTCTTTCATCAGTTCCTTCAGGAAGTACGATAGAAATGCCTTTTCCTTGAACTTTTTCTTTTACTGTTGTAAATAAGTTGCTCACGAATAAACCCTCCTACATATGTTAAAAAACTCTATCTTTAAGAATACTTCTTTTCTTCTATATTTTAAACTTATAGCTCCCAAAAAATAGATAAAATAAAAATGATTATATTTTCATAAAATTCAGCCGTTAAATTCACCTCGCTTAAACACTTAAATGTGACAATTTTATGCGCCAAGGTTTTATATAGATGATTTTAAAACTATATATGCTATAGTTAACGTGTAAAACTATCATTAACTGAGGTGAATAGAATGAGTGAAGCAACAACAACGTTAGATGGCTGGTATTGTTTACATGATTTACGTTCTATTGATTGGGCTGCATGGAAAACATTATCTAGCGACGAACGCGGACAAGCAGTGTCTGAATTTTTAAATGTCGTTGAAAAATGGAACGAAGTAGCTACTGCGAAAAAAGGTAGTCACGCAATGTATACAGTTGTTGGTCAAAAAGCTGATATTATGCTTATGATTTTACGTCCAACAATGGAAGAGTTAAATGAAATTGAGACAGAATTGAATAAAACAACATTAGCTGAATATATGGTTCCTGCATATTCTTACGTATCTGTTGTTGAACTAAGCAACTACCTTCCAGCTGATGAGGATCCATATCAAAATCCACAAATTTTAGCTCGCTTATATCCTGAATTACCGAAAGCAAATCATATTTGCTTCTATCCAATGGATAAGCGTCGCCAAGGTGATGACAACTGGTACATGCTTCCTATGGAAGAGCGTAAAAAAATGATGTACAGTCACAGCAAGATTGGTCGCCAATACGCAGGGAAAGTACGCCAAGTTATTTCAGGATCTGTTGGATTCGATGATTTCGAGTGGGGCGTAACATTATTCGCTGACGATGTTCTTCAATTTAAGAAACTTATATATGAAATGCGATTTGATGAAGTAAGTGCTCGTTATGGTGAATTCGGAACATTCTTCGTTGGAAACATCTTACCAGACGAAAAAGTAGAGAAATTTTTACACATATAATATTGAAAAAGGGACGAAATTCGTTCCTTTTTTTATTTCCCTCTATATTTCTCTTCAAAAAACTCCTTTTTCCCGCAAATTCGAACAAAAACCGACAAATTCCTTACAAAATTATAACTTTTCTATATCCAAATTCATGCTAAAATGGTACGAGCTATATGCTAATAACGATGCGAAGGTGATAATTTATATGAAGAAAATCTTGTCTATTTTACTAGCGCTTCTATTGTCAATTTCTTCCTTAGGAGTAACAACATCCCATGCGGAAGAAAAAATACAAATAGAAGCTGCTGCTGCACTTCTATTTGATGCAGATACAGGGAAAATACTGCATGAACAAAACCCAGACGAACTGCTAGCTATTGCTAGTATGTCAAAATTAATTGTTGTTTACGCTGTTTTAGAAGCAATTAAAGAAGGGAAAATTACTTGGGATACGAAAGTAAATATTTCCGATTACGCTTATGAAGTCTCACGTAATAATGAATTCTCTAACGTACCATTTGAGAAAGGACGTCAATATACTGTAAAAGAATTATATCATTCTATTGTTATCTTTTCTGCAAACGGGTCTAGTATTGCTTTAGCAGAGCTACTTGCAGGAAGTGAGAAAAACTTCTTAAATCTTGCAAATGAACATGCAAAAAAACTAGGGTTAAAGAAATATAAATTTGTAAACGCTACTGGTTTAAATAACGCTGACTTAAAAGGGAAACATCCCGAGGGTACTGATCCAAATGCAGAAAACTCTATGTCAGCTCGCGATATGGGTATACTTTCAAAAGTAATGATTACAAAGTATCCAGAAATGCTAGAGGATACAAAACAAAGATTTAGAAACTTCCCAGACAATCATCCAAAACCAATTCGTATGGAAAACTGGAACTGGATGTTACCAGGAGCTGCCTTCGCTTATGAAGGTACTGATGGTTTAAAAACAGGAAGTTCTGATACAGCTGGATATGGATTTACTATTACTGCGAAACGCGGTGATTTACGTCTTATCTCGGTTATTATTAAAACGAAATCAATGGACGAGCGCTTCACAGAATCTCGTGAATTAATCGAATATGGATTTAATAACTTCGAAAAACAAAAGCTCAAGGTTGATAAAAATAACACAATCTCTGTAGTAAAAGGGAAAGAAGATCAAGTAACGGTTGCACCTGAAAAAGAAATAACAGTAATTGCGAAAAAAGGTAGCAAAGATCCTTATAAAATTGGGACTGAATTAGATAAATCTCTTGCTGAAGATGGACATTTAGTTGCTCCTGTTAAGAAAGATGCTAAAGTAGGCTCAATTACTTTAGCATCAACTGATAAATATGGTTTCTTAGACGGTAGTAAAAGTATGAAAGTTACTGCAAAAACAACAGAGGAAGTTGAAAAAGCAAATTGGTTTGTGCTAACAATGCGCTCTATTGGAGATTTCTTCTCAAACTTATGGTCTAAAGTATTTTAATGATGAAAAGCTAGCTCACGCTAGCTTTTTTTATTTTCCTCTCTCAATGTAAAACTTCGTTTGGTTGTCATATCTGAGTCCTTTTTCTCATACGTATGAACTAGTAATTGTTCCACACTTCATCTAGAAATAAACCTCTTTCCAAAAGGTATTACAAAAAGAGAGGTGACACATAATGGGTGTTATTGCTTATAACGAAGCAGATGTAAAGTTGTTAGCTAGACTGATGCGTGCTGAAGCCGAAGGAGAAGGGCAACAAGGAATGTTAATGGTCGGAAACGTTGGGGTAAATCGTGTCCGCGGAAATTGTTTAGACTTTAAAAGTATTCGTAATTTACGTCAAATGGTGTATCAAAATCCTGGTGGTTTTGAGGCAACACAAAAAGGATATTTTTATCAAAGAGCCCGTGAACAAGATATCGCCTTAGCAAGGCGAACTATTCAAGGACAACGTTTTTGGCCCGCTAACTTTGCCTTATGGTTCTTTAGACCTGAAGGTCCTTGTCCACCAACTTGGTATAACCAACAAAACTCTGGTCGCTTCAAAAAGCACTGCTTCTTCCAACCATCTGGTGAAGACTGTCCTAGCGTATATTAAGAGATGAAAATGAGGAGGGATTTTTGAATGGCACAGCAACAAAATCCGTACTATGGAACAGGTTTTTATCAACCATCTGGAACTTATGTCCAACCACAACAAATGACTCAACAACAACAGCAAGCAATGCAACAACAAACAGCTCAAGCTGCGCAAGCTCAATATGCAATTTCTCAAGGCATGTTACCTCTAGAGCAATCCTATATTGAAAATATCCTTCGTTTAAACAAAGGTAAGCAAGCTACAGTTGTAATGACTTATGAACGTGGCAGTTCCCTTGGTACACAATCTTATACAGGTATTATTGAAGCAGCCGGCCGTGACCATATCGTTATTAGTGAACCGCAATCAGGAAAACGCTATTTACTATTAATGATCTACTTAGATTACGTAGAATTTCCAGAAGAAATTACGTATTTACCTAGTCAACAAGCAACTTATACTCCAAGACCATAAAAAAAGCTGGCAAATGCCAGCTTTTGTTTTTTATAATCCTTTTACAACTGCAGTCCCTACTAGAATCCACGCCACAATAAACGCTACACCACCAAGAGGTGTAATTGGGCCAAAGAACTTAATGCCTGTCGTACTTAATGCATACAAACTACCTGAGAACATAATAATCCCAGCTACCATTAGCCAACCAGCAGTAGTTAAAAGTGATGATTGAACCTTATCCATCAATAAAGCAACTACGAATAATCCACCTGCATGAAACATCTGATATGTAACGCCTGTTTTCCAAACTTCTAACATTTTCGCAGAAATTTTATTTTCTAAACCGTGTGCTCCAAAGGCCCCTAACGCAACAGATAGCCCCGCTGCAATACAACCTAGTAAAAAGAAAATTTTCATCTTAATTCCCCTTTTTTACCTTTATCATAAGCAATTTTTTCATATAAGCCAAACGATTTAATTCTTAAAAATCAAATAAAGAATTACCATTTGCACCTTCTTCTTTTATATACACAGGTTCTCCAGAAACTGGTATAACTGGTTGAACTGTTGTTATAGGCTGTGATCCAATTACTTGCGATTGAATTTGCGGCTCCCTATACGTAGAAGATTCAACCTGTTCATCTAATAGTAAATCGCATAAAGCACGCACAACTAATAAATGTTCTTTTGACTTTTGTCCTTCGCTACTTTTTGCCTTCGCAATTTCATTCGCCATTTTATTTAAAATCTTGTCACTAGATATTTGCATTCCTTATCACCTCGTACTTTGTAATTCTTTCTCAAATTGTCCCAGTTTCTCTACTGAACCAAATACTATTATCATATCATGTTCTTGTAGTTTTTCCTGCCCTGTTGGATTATGTATAATATTACCATTTCTTGAAATCGCTAATATCGTTACATCAAACTGATTCCTTACATTACTCTCTAGTAACGATTTACCGACTAGTATTGAATCTTTGCCAACTAGAATTTCTTCAATGACAAATGACTGTTCTACTCCATACAACACTGTATCAATATAATGAACGGTTAATGGATTTGCAATACCTTTTGCTATATGAATACCTGCCATACTAGATGGATTAATAACCTTATTTGCACCAGCACGCCTTAATTTCTCTTCAGTTTCTGGCTTTTCAGATCTCGCCACAATTTTAATCGTATCGTTTAATCCTCTTGCTGTTAATGTAATAAATACATTTTCGGCATCATTTGCAACAATAGCAACTAAACCAGCTGCTTTTAAAATTCCGGCATTATGTAATACTTGATCTTCCGTTGCATCTCCATGTACAAATAAAAGCTTTTCCTGCTCCAATATACTTTCATCTTTATCAACAACGACAAATGGAATGTTCTTTTCTTGCAATTCATGTACAACTTGAAGCCCCACTCTACCGCAACCACATACTATAATATGATTTTTCAACTGCGCTATTTGTTTATCCATCTTCTTCCTCCGTACTGCATGAAATAAATTCCCTTCAATAATCATAGCTGCCACTACCCCAATTGCATACGTAACAATACCTACACCAACAGGAATAATAAGGAGCGCAAATACTTTCCCTGCTTGCGTTACAGGAACAGCATCTCCGTATCCAACAGTCAATACAGTAATCATCGTCATCCAAAATGCTTGAAACAAACTAATCTCTTCAATTGTCATAAATCCTATCGTTCCTAGAATTACAACAAAAGTCATACATATAACTGCTATCCATAATTGCTTACGTGCATTCATACCGTGTTTCAACTCTTTTCTCTATCTACAATCTTTGCCAGTGGAAATAAAATACGTATATACTAGATACGGAATCTATGAAAGAGGTTGATATAATGAAGACATTTCTTTCCGCCTTACAATGGGCACTATTTATTTTAGCTGGAAGCCTTATTGTACCAATTAGTGTCGCAACTAGTTATGGTCTTGATGGCGCTGAAGCCATTGCATTCGTACAAAGAACATTATTTGTTCTAGGCTTTGCAGGTCTCTTGCAAGCTATATTTGGGCATAAACTTCCTATTCAAGAAGGTCCTGCTGGCCTTTGGTGGGGAATTTTCTCCCTTTACGCAAGTTTAGGCGTCGTATTATTTGGATCAAGCAATGAGACACTTAAAGTTCTTCAATATGCTTTCTTATTAAGCGGTATTATTTGTATTATTCTTAGCGTTTTTGGACTTATTGATAAACTCGTTCGCTATTTTACACCGACAGTCATTGGAACGTATTTATTTCTTCTTGTCGCGCAACTCAGTGGCTCCTTCTTAAAGGGAATGTTTGGCCTTGATGGAAAACATACAGAAGTACAACCTAACGTATTTATTCTTTCACTCATTGTTATTTTACTATCCTTTTTCATCATGAAGCTACCTATTATTGGACAATATTCCGTTCTTTTCAGTATCATATGCGGCTGGATATTATTCGCATGCTTCGGATTATCTAATCCAATAACACCAGTGACAGACATAATCCGTTTTCCGTCCTTATTTGTTTTCGGCATGCCTCGTGTTGAATGGAATATGGTAATTACGGTCATATTTGTTACACTCTTACTTCTAACAAATATGTTAGCAAGTATTCGCGTTGTACAAAAGGTTGTCTCTAAATATGAAGAAAATGCTGCATCAGATCGTTTTAAACAAGCCGGCATTATAACAGGAATCAACCAATTGCTAGGTGGCCTGTTTTCAGCTATTGGGCCTGTCGCTATTTCTGGATCAGCAGGTTTTATTGCAACGACTAATATTTATAAACGTCTCCCTTTTATATTAGGGTCAAGCTTTATTATTGTCGTTAGTATATTCCCAAAGATTACTTCATTCTTTGCAGCAATCCCTGTTGCAGTTGGTTATGCCGCTATTTATCCTGTATTCGCAAGCATGATTGGCCTCGCCTTTCGAGAATACGAAACTGTCCAGGATAAAGAACAATTATTTAAAGTAGCCGGTCTTTCAATCTTCACAGGAGTCGGAGTTATGTTTGTTCCAGCAGGAGCATATTCCACACTTCCACCATTTCTAGCATCGTTTTTAAGTAACGGTCTCGTTCTTGGATCTGTAATGGCCATTTTGCTAGAAATACTATTTTCTCGTTCCACAGCAAAACAAATATCGTAAATTGGAAAACTTCCATTATTGCACTCTACCTTTAGAGTTGTTACGATAAAATCAAACTTGAATCATTGGGGTTTTATCCATCCCCAATGATTATTAACCGATATTATGAGCAACACACTCATAATGATTTATCTACTTCTTTTCAAAGAGGTTTGATGTCTTACTATTATTCCTCAACATCTTCATGAACATGTATTTTGATTTCAATTAAAGAAAGGAATTTTCTATATGACTTATAAAATGATTGTTTTAGATTTAGATGATACTTTATTACGTGATGACCATACTATTTCACCTCGTACGAAAGAAGCGTTAATGACTGCACAAGAGCAAGGGGTAAAGGTTGTACTTGCTTCTGGACGTCCAACGTTTGGTATGCGCAATGTAGCCAAAGAACTTCGCTTAGAAGAATACGGCAGTTTCATTCTATCTTTTAATGGCGCAAAAATTATTAACTGTAAAACAAACGAAGAAATCTTTAGTAGTACACTATCTCCTGAAATCGTTCACAGCCTATTTGAAATTAGTAAAACTGAAGATGTATGGATTCATACTTATATGGGCGATGATATCGTAACGGAAGAAAATAATCCTTATACTGAAATTGAGGGCGATATTACTGGTATGCCAATTGTTGTAGTAGATGACTTTAAAGCCGCAGTTAAAGAGCCTGTAGTAAAAGTATTAATGAATAAAGAAGCTGAACGCCTTGTTGAAGTTGAAAAGAAACTACAAAAACAACTAGAAGGCCAATTAAGTGTGATGCGTTCGAAACCATTCTTCTTAGAATTTACTGAAGCCGGTGTTACAAAAGGAACGAGCTTAAACAAACTGATTCAAAAGCTTGGCATTAAGCGTGAAGAAGTTATCGCAATGGGCGATAGCTATAACGACCAAGCAATGATTGAATTTGCTGGTCTTGGCGTTGCAATGGGCAATGCACCTGATGATATTAAAGAAATTGCAAACTACGTAACAGATACAAATATGAATGATGGTGTTGCAAAAGTTGTAGAGAAATTCGTTTTAAAAACGGATGTACTTGTTTAATATTTTCATTCACAAAACCTATTTGAAGTCAAATACTTCAAATAGGTTTTTATTTAAATTCTCATGCTTTTGTGACTATATTTTGAACTTTGCACTATTCTCGTAGTGTAAACTTTCTTTTTGTATATAATGAAACAAAATAGACTATTTTATTTTGAAAAAGAATACAAATTTACTATATACAAGCATACGTTAAAGGAGGCTACTTTATGTTATCTACACCAATCGGACGATTAAGAGCAATTGGACTAGTTGAGGGTATTTCTTTCCTATTACTATTATTTGTAGCAATGCCATTGAAATATTTCGCAGGATTTGCAACAGCTGTTAAAATTACAGGCATGGCTCATGGTGTTCTGTTTATTCTATTCATCTTTGCAGTAATTCAAGTAACAATCGTACACCGTAAATCAATTTTATGGGCACTTGGAGCATTTGTTTCATCAGTTATCCCATTTGGTACTTTTGTACTAGATGCAAAATTAAAGAACGAACAACAATAATAAAAAGGTAGTTAACGACTGTTAACTACCTTTTCTATTTATAAATTTGGAATTTCCCAATCAATTTCTCTTTCTCCCATATTAGCTAAAATCGTATTTACTTTAGAGTATGGCTTACTACCAAAGAAACCACGTCTTGCCGATAATGGGCTTGGATGTACAGATTCGATAATATGATGATTCGGATTCGTAATTAACTTCTTCTTCGCCTGCGCATGGCGCCCCCACAATATGAAAACAACTGGCTTTGCACGTTCGTTCAACAGTTCAATCACACGATCTGTGAAGTGCTCCCATCCTTTTCCCTTATGAGAATTTGCTTCGCCTTGACGAACTGTTAATACAGTATTTAGTAGTAATACTCCTTGTTCCGCCCATTTTACTAAATAACCGTTATTCGGGATTTCATAACCATATTCATCTCGAAGTTCTTTATACATATTTAACAATGATGGTGGTGTTTTAACATCAGGTTGTACAGAAAAACTTAAACCATGCGCTTGATTCGGTCCATGATATGGATCTTGTCCTAAAATAACAACCTTTGTATTTTCATAACTTGTATACTGAAGAGCGTTAAAAATATCTTCTACCTTCGGATAAACAACATGCGTGCTGTACTCTTCTGTCAAAAAACTGGATAGAGTACGATAATACTCTTTCTCAAATTCTGGTGCCAATAATGGTCCCCAATCATTCTTTAAAACATTTTCCATACTGTCACTTCCTGTCTAATTAATTCAACATATCCTGTTTTATAAATACTAAGAACGAAATAATAAGGGAAACAACTGCCCAAACAGTTAAATTCATCAAAGAAAATCCCATTGATAAGCCTTGTAATGCAGGTAATTTTCCTGATAAATAATCCGTTAATGATAAATTCACGCTAAAAATATATTTCGCACCTTCCCAAGATGTTGCGAATGAGCTTAAGATACCGCCTGCAATTAATGCAGCTAGCATAACGCCCATACCAGCTGGTGTATTACGAATTAAAACAGAGACCATAAATGATATAGTTCCGACAACGATAGCAACAAACCAGGCTAGTCCATACGCCATTAAGATGTATTGCCACTGCGGAATAAGATGCACAAAGTTCGTATTTAACGTTTCCTTATCAATGACGAATCCTGTTAAAACAGGTAAATTCCATCCCGAGTATCCAAATACAAGCCCTGATAATATGTAAGCAAACAAACCTACAAGAAACAGTATGAGCGAAATGAAAAATAACATCGTCACGTATTTACTAAGGAGTATTTTCCAGCGCCGAATCGGCCGCGTAAGTAACATCTTCATTGTCCCATCACTTCGTTCTCCTGAAACGATATCAATAGCGACAATCATTACGAGAAGCGGAATAAACAATGTAATTCCTTGTTCAATAAATGCTCTGACAAAAGTCGGTGCACCCGGTGCCATCGGGTTAATATCATGATCTAAATAATATTGTTGTTGCTCAACTCTTACCTTTAACCAATCACGCCATTCTTCTGGCAACCTAGAATTGTTCAACCGGTTCTGAGAATCAACAATTTGCTGTTGCAATGAAACCTTCCAATCAGTTGTACCGAGTCTTTTTTGTGTCGTTTCTATTTCACGATACTGCGCGTACACAAAAAGCGGGATCAAGATTGCTAAAATAAGCATGACAACAAAAATACGTTTCTTACGGTAAATCTTTTCTGATTCATTTAAAACTAGATTCGCAAATTCACGCATGCTGCTCACCCCTTGTGAGTTCAATAAATAAATCTTCTAGCGTAAATACAAGCTCCTTAACGCTATGTACATCTATTTCATTTTCTACAAATTTTTTATTCCAACTACTTATAGATGCAATATCCATGCGGCATAGTAATCGCTCGCCTTTTACACTCACTTCTCTTATTTCCTCGGCCGCTTCTAGCATATCTTTCGCCTTAGAAATTGGTGTAACAATCCATTCTACACGATCACTTGCTGTTTTAATTAATTCTTCAACCTTGGCAACTGTTATCATCTTTCCTTTATGAATAATAGCAACGCGATCGCATATCATTTGCACTTCACTTAGCAAGTGACTTGAAATAAACACGCTCATATTTTCTTCTTTCACAAGCTTATGTATAAATTCCCTAAGTTCTCTAATCCCTGCTGGATCTAAACCATTCGTTGGCTCATCTAATATAAGCAATTTAGGATTCCCAAGGAGCGCCTGTGCAATTCCAAGGCGTTGTTTCATACCAAGTGAGTACGTTTTTACCTTGTCATGAATTCTTTCATCTAAATGAACCATTTCAGCAATTTCAATAATACGTTCATCTGATATATCACCTAACATACGAGCAAATTGCTTTAAATTTTCCCATCCTGTTAAATATGTATACAACTCTGGGTTTTCAACGATACTCCCAATTTGACGCATCGCTTCTCTGAAATTTTCCTTAATCGAATAACCACCGATAGAAATCTTACCTTCTGTCGCCTTAATCAATCCGACTAACATTCGAATGGTAGTCGTCTTTCCAGCACCGTTTGGTCCTAGGAACCCGAACACTTCTCCTTGCTTTACATCAAAGGAAATATTCTCTACAAGAGTCTTGTTTCCAATTACCTTCTTCAAGTCTCGTACGGAAAGTATCGTCGTCATTTTACCCCTCCTTGTTCTAGTTTTAATTTACTTACAACATTTTGAACTAAACGTTCTGCCATATACGTATAACCTACTTCATTCGGATGAAAATGATCAGAGTATAATAAATCTTTCCCGCGGTTTTGGAATAAATCAAATGTCGGTGTAATATACACATTTTTATCGTTTAGCGCTAACTTCTCTAAAGATGCATTCCAGTCCACAACAATGTTTGAAGACCCTTTTAAATCTTCTACATCTTCAAAAGGATTGTATAAACCAAGCCAAAAAATCGGACTATCTGTATTTAATTTACGAATTTCTTCTATAATTTTCTTTGCTTCATTTTGAAACGTTTCTGTATCAGGACGATACGTCTCTAAATCTATTTTCCCGAGCGATTCCCAGCCTGGGAACAAATCATTCCCGCCAATCGTTAACACGATTACATCTGCTTGCTTAATTGAATATTGAGCGCCACTACTCTCAATTTGTTTTAATAAATCGGGCATTTTTGCACCACTAACTGCTAAATTTGTTAATGCAATTTTTTGCTTATAATCTTTTTGTAAATCCTCTTTCATTCGCCCAACATAGCCAATTCCTTCTTTATCACCAACGCCACGCGTTAATGAATCACCTAAACTAACGATTTGTAACGTTCCCGTTTTCTTTTTCTCTTTTGCCACTACATCGGTCTTTTTAATTAAATTTGAAGCTTTCGGATTTAATACATCATTTACACCTGAAACAAAGCCATATGCAAATAAACAGAAAGATGCAATTGTAATGAGTAGAATTACTTTTACTACTTTTGATCTCATATCAAAACCCCTTTTAGCCCTCATAGATTGTCCATAATTATACCAAACGAAATTTTGAAAAGCGATTTTCACACCTTCTCAATTATGTCGTTTCTCTATCTACTAACTTTGGTAATAACTCTATATGCTTCACATCTAATTTCTCTTCATTAATCTTTTCATATAATAATTCAAACGCTTTCACTCCAACGTTTTTACTAGAATGCGAAATCGTCGTTATACCCAATATATCTGCCACCTCTTGATCATCACACCCGATAATCGTAATATCCTCTGGAATACGAACTCCTTGTTTTTTTGCTTCTGTAACCATCCCCGCTGCAATATGGTTACAAGATACAAGGAACGCCGTCGGTTTTACTGACATATGAGCCCATTCTCTAATTACATTGCGTCCATCTTCCACTGTAAAACATCCCTCAAATTTCCAGGTCTCTAACGATGTTACGATACTCTGTTGAAGCGAATCTTCGTACGCCTTCTTTCGTCTTTGACTATTAACGCTATTACTTCTTCCAATACAATATCCAATACGTGTATGACCGGCATCTATTAAGCTTTTCATCCCACGTGAAAATACTTTGTAGTAATCGATATGGACACTTGAAATATACTTCGAATCTATTTCTTCACACATAACAATTGGGCCGAATTTCGTATATTCTTCAAGCTTCTCCTTACTATTTGTCCGAGAACAAATAATAACCCCATCAAGCTTTTTCATTTTTAACATATTTAAAATTTCTAGTTCTCTTTCTTCGCTATAATTTGTCTGGCAAAGCATCATATTATAATTATTCTTTGCTGTTTCTTTTGATATCCCCTCGATAATAGCACTATAATATTGATCATTTACGTGTGGCAATAAAACGCCAATTACATTCGTTTTTCCTTTCACTAAATGAATTGCATTCACGTTTTGCGTGTAATTTAATTCTTCTATAATTGCTAAAATTTCTTTTCGTTTCTGTTCATTTACGTACGGATGATTATTTAGTACACGTGAAACAGTTGAAACAGATACTCCAGCAAGTTCAGCAATCTTTCTTATATTTGTCATCTCATTTTCCCCTTCTCACAAAAATTCTCCCTTGACCTGGTAAGCTTTCCACAATATATCCTTTCCTAGCAAATACATTTAGAAAGGATATACAACTATGCTTCGATTCAAATTAGAATATATATTTTTCATTGGCGGTTTACTCATTCTTGCCATCGGTATTAATATGATGACAACAATTACTTCCTTTGGACTTAGTCCTTATGATTCCTTCTTTATTGCACTATATCAAAATTTTGGGATAAGTATTGGTTTTTGGATTTTCATGATTAACTTTGCCTTTACACTTATCGTACTCTTTTGGAATAAAAAACAAATTACAATCGGTACAATTGTAACGATGGTTCTTATTTCTCTTTTTGTTGATTGGATTGGTTCCATTACAACTATTATGGACGCTATCCGCTCTCTTCCAAAATATATAACACTTATTTGCGGAAATCTATTCGTTGGAGCTGGAATTGGTCTTTACGTCTCTACAAACCTTTGCGCAGCGCCTCAAGAAGCTTTCGTTTTAACGGTTGCTGAAAAGAAAAAATGGACGTTTAGAAGAACAGAGATTTCATTAGCCTTTTTATTTTTAACGTTAAGCTTTTTATTAGATGGACCTATCTATTTTGGAACAATCATCTTATCCTTTACAACAGGCTGGATTATCCAAGCATTTATTCAAGTTGGTACGCAGATTTTAAATAGAAAAGAGCCTATTAAGCAAGCTGCTTAATAGGCTCTTTCTGTTTTATGGTAAGAGATACTACTTAGCATCCCCTTCAATTCGATAGTTCGCTTTCAAACAATCGATTTCTTCATACCCTTGCAACGTATGTAGAATATAATCATAATCAGCAAGAGACGCACGATGCGTTACAATTACAATTTCAGCCTTTCCTTTCTCTTCAAGCGGCATTTGAATAATCTTTTCAAAGCTAACGCCACGCTCAGAGAACAGTGAAGTAATTTTTGCAAATACACCAATTTCGTCTTTTACATGAAGTCTTAAAAACTTTTTCACGACAATTTCGTCTGGATCTTTTAATACTTTTTGATATTGTGGGACTACTGCACTATTTCCTGTTACCCCTAATCTAATATTTTGCATTACAGCAACTAAATCCGAAACAACAGCTGTCGCTGTCGGTAAACTTCCTGCGCCTGGTCCATAAAACATCGTTTCTCCAACTGCTTCACCGTACACATACACAGCGTTATATTCATTTTGTACTGCCGCAAGAGGATGTGTATTTGGAAGTAAAGTTGGTTCAACTGTAACCTCCAATTTTTCACCATCTCGTTTTGCAAGACCGATTAATTTAATTGTATAACCTAAGCTCTTACTGTATTCAATATCTTCCTCTGTAATAGAGGTAATCCCTTTTACTTTCACATCTCCAAGCTCTACATTTGTAGAGAAACCGAGAGTAGCTAAAATCGTCATTTTTCTTGCTGCATCTAAACCTTCTACGTCTGATGTTGGATCTGCTTCTGCAAATCCAAGTTGTTGGGCTTCTTTTAACACGTCGTTATACGCTCTCCCTTCGTCTGACATTTTCGTCAAAATAAAATTTGTCGTTCCATTTACAATTCCCATTACTTTCGTAATAAGATCTGAAGAAAGTCCTTCTACGATACTGCGTAAAATTGGAATTCCTCCTGCCACACTCGCCTCATAGAATAAATCAGCCTTATTATCTTTTGCTGTCGCTAATAATTCAGCTCCATGTAATGCCATTAAGTCTTTATTTGCAGTTACAACATGCTTTCCGCTTTTTAAAGCTTGTAAAATATATGATTTTGCATCATCAATGCCACCCATCACTTCGATGACAACATCAATATTTGGATTATCTAAAATTTCATTTGCATCTTGTGTTAATAGAGTAGAAGGTACCTCTACCTCTCTCTCTTTCTCAATGTTTTGCACTAATACTTTCGTTACCTTAACTGGACAACCTACTTGGTGTATGAGTCGTTCTTGATGATCCGTAATAATACGAACCACACCACTGCCAACTGTCCCAAGACCTAATAACCCAACTTGAATTTCTTTCATAGTACTGTCCACCCCTCAAAAATTGTGTTTAGATGAAATTATATGAGTAAAAAATCTGAAAAACAATGTATTTTGAACATTCGGAAAAATATAAGTTAATCTTTACAAGGAAAACGTTGCCACGTGTTACACAATCTTTCTTTACAATATATAAGGGGTTTCTTGATACACGTAATAATTCAACCAATTAGAAAACAATAAATTACCATGACTCCTCCACCTAACAAGCGGCTTTTCATCTGGATTATTATGTTTAAAATAGTTTTTTGGCACATCAATATTTAATCCCTTGTCACGATCTCGTTCGTATTCTTGTTTTAACGTCTCACAACTATATTCGCTATGTCCAAGGGCAAAAACTTGCCTTCCTTCTGGCCCAATAACAAGGTGAACACCTGCTTCTTCAGAGTTTGCTAACAATGTTAATTCTTTCACTTCTCTAATATCATTCTCTCGTACTTCTGTATGACGAGAATGCGGAGCAAAAAACAATTCATCAAATCCTTGTAACAATTTCACATGTTGCTCGCAAACCTCATGTTCAAATACACCGAACATTTTTTCCTTAAGGGGATACTTTGGAACACCATAATGATAGTACAAACCAGCCTGTGCCCCCCAGCAAATATGGAGCGTAGATGTTACATTCGTTTTTGAATACTCCATAATACGTTTAAGCTCTTCCCAATAATCTACTTCTTCAAAAGAAAGAGTTTCAACTGGTGCTCCTGTAATAATGAGCCCATCAAATTTTTCATTTTCAATATCACGAAACGTTTTATAAAAGCTCGTTAAATGGTCCTGCGCTACATTACGAGACAGATGTGATTCCATATGAAGTAAATGAACATCTAATTGCAACGGTGTGTTTCCAATTAAGCGAAGTAATTGTGCCTCTGTGTCTTGCTTCGTTGGCATTAAATTTAATATAGCAATTTTCAAAGCGCGTATATCTTGTGTTTCTGCTCGCTCCTTCGTCATTACAAAAATATTTTCTTTTTGCAACACTTTGCGAGCTGGTAAATCTTTATCAATTATGATCGGCATGTGTTTTGCCTCCAACTAGAGCTGCTTCCAAATCTGCAATAATATCAGAAACATCTTCTATACCAACCGATAAACGAATTAAATCAGATGTAACACCAGCTAAACGCTGATCTTCAGCATTTAATTGTCTATGCGTCGTACTAGCGGGATGTATAACGCAAGTTCGTGCATCAGCTACGTGCGTTACAAGAGTTGCTAGTTTTACATTTGCGATAAATTCTTTTGCTGCTTCTAATCCCCCTTTAATACCAAATGTTAAAACCCCACTAGCACCTTTTTTCAAATACTTTTTTGCTAACGAGTAATTTTCATTACTATCTAATCCCGGATAATTCACCCATTCAATACGTTCATGATTAGCAAGCCACTTAGCAACTGCCAGAGCATTTTCGCTATGACGCTCCATTCGTAAATGCAAAGTCTCTAAGCCAATATTGCTAATATATGCATTGAATGGGCTCATACAATTTCCATAATCTCTTAATAGTTGAACACGTGCTTTCACAATATATGCTGCTGCACCAAATTTTTGAACGTAACTTACACCGTGATAACTTGGATCTGGTTCAACAAGCTCAGGATATTTTCCATTTGTCCAATCAAAGTTTCCACCGTCAATTACAATACCGCCTAAAGAGCTTGCATGCCCATCGATATATTTAGTCGTAGAATGAACAATAATATTTGCCCCATATTCAAACGCTTGGCATAAATAAGGAGTTGCTAATGTATTATCAACGATAAAAGGTACCTCTAATTCTTTAGCGGCAGCTGAAAATTCTTTGAAATTTAAAACATTCATCGCTGGATTTCCTAATGATTCTGCATAGATAAGTTTCGTCTTATCGTTAGCAAGTGCCGTAATTTCATCTGCCGTTAAATTTGGATTAAAGAACGTAACATCAATGCCAAGCTTACGTAAACTCACCCCAAATAAATTAAACGTTCCCCCGTAAACAGTTGAAGAGCAAAGTAAATGATCCCCACTACTACAAATATTTAAAACTGCGAGCATAATAGCTGCTTGCCCAGAAGCCGTTGCAACAGCTCCTACACCGCCTTCTAAATCTGATAACTTCTGCTCAAATGCGGCTAGAGTAGGGTTTCCAATACGCGTATAAATATATCCTTCTGCCTCTAAGTTAAATAGAGCTGCTAAATCATCCGAAGTATCGTATTTATACGTTGTGCTTTGATAAAGTGGTAAAACACGTGGTTCACCATTCTTTGGCGTATAGCCACCTTGCACACAAATCGTTCCTTTTCCCCATGATTCTCCCATCTCTCATTCTCCTTTCTTTTATACAAAATAAAAAACTGCCCCTTTCCTGAAAACAAGAAAGGAGCAGTTTGAAAACACGCTCTAAAGGCTCTTTCTTATCTCTCAGGATTACTACCTGCAGGATTTGGCACAATTCCGTTATACGGCTGTTGCCAAGGTTTCATCGGGCCTGTCCCTCCACCTTTTCTTGATAAGACTATGCAATTACCGTTGATTTTATAGCAATAATTTTCTAATGTCAAACAGTTTTTCTGAATGTTCTAAAATAAATGTTAACAGTTTCATATAAAGCAACAAAAGAAATATATTCTAGTCTATTTCAAAAAAGACCTTTAAAAAACTCAAATCAGTCTATAAAATTAAATAAGTAATTTAACCTATAAATTCAAATTCTCTAAAATTCAGCCTATATGTTGAATAGGCGGTCCTCTCAAAAAGATACTATATATATTCAATCCATTTTCCACTAGTATATTTCACTTTTTCCCTACTGAGATTTACATAACGGAGGTATAACATGACAAATAAAAAAGATATGCAGTACATACTTGCTCTATATGGCATTCTTCTAGGATCTATAGTAGGAGCTACAGTCTGGTTATTTTTAGTCACAATAAATATTGGAATCCACTTTATTTGGGGATACTTGCCTGAAGTTCTCTCTTATCCCTCTTATTACACCCTTTGCGTAACAATAATTGGCGGGGTCCTCGTTGGTCTATCACAAAAATATTTCGTTATATATCCACGCCTTATGCCTGAAGTGATGACTGAATATAAAAAAACTGGTCGAATCGAATATCGCTTTGTCCATCAGGCTACTTTAACAGCGATTATTGTTTTAATTTTCGGAGCTAGTCTTGGTCCAGAAGCCGCACTAGTTGGAATTATAGGCGGACTGTGCACATGGGTAGGGGATCGCTTTAAATTTGCCTTAAAGGGTATGAATGAGCTAACCGAGATTGGAATTGGCGCTACTTTAAGTGTCATTTTTAACGCACCATTATTCGGTTATTTAGCACCGAATGAAAATGAGGGGGAACAAATTGCTGCTTTTTCTAAAGGAAAAAAGGCAATTGTATACTTAGCTACTACTTTCGCAGGTTTTTCTGTTTATTTACTACTGAGTAAACTCGATAATCGTGGATCCTTTATTGTTGATTTCGGGGAAGGTGCACTTTCTTTCAATGAATGGATCGCATTTCTTCCACTTGCTAGTATCGGTGCTATAGTTGGTTTCTTTTATTTCAAGTTAGAATTCACATTAGAGAAGTTAATTCACCCTTTTAGGGAATACAAGCTGACACTCGGAATTATCGGTGGCATTTTATTAGGAATTGCAGGAACTTTTCTTCCGTACACATTATTTTCAGGGGAACATCAATTAAAAGAGTTAGTTGTTGAATGGAGCCATTTATCTTTTTGGATACTACTTCTTTCAGGGATTTTAAAGTTGTGTATTACTGCCGTTTGTTTGAACACAGGGTGGCGGGGTGGACATATATTCCCAATTATATTTTCCGGATCAAGTATTGGATACGCTATAGCATCTATTCTTCCTATAGATCCAGTAGCATCCGTTGCTATCGTAACGACAGCAATTTCGAGCTATGCGTTACGAAAGCCAATAGCTATTACATTGCTATTACTTATGTTTTTCCCGCTTAATTTACTATTGCCAATGCTTGGTGCAGCTGCTATTGGGAATGCCTTTCCACTCCCAAAACATAACGAAAATACAAATTAACAAAAATAGACAGTGGAGACGAAAGCTCCACTGTCTATTTTTTTATTACACATGCTGCTTTAATAACGCTTCTAACTCCTCAAAATTATGCACTTCATATGTCGGTATAATCCCACTATCATTTAACTTCCTTTCTGGATTAAACCAACAAGTATCAATTCCCGCTACATATCCACCTTTAATATCCGCGCTTAATGAATCCCCAATAATCAGCCCTTCTTCAGGTGCAAAGTTAGGAATCCGTTCAAAAACATAATCAAAATACTCTTTCATCGGCTTTTGAAAACCTGTATCTTCCGAAACAAAAACATCTTTAAACAATGAATGTAACCCTGCATTACGCAAACGTTTATCTTGCGTCTTAGAAACACCATTTGTCACTATATACAACTCATACTCCCCTTGAATTTGATTTATAAATTCAAACGCACCTTGCATGAGTTGATTTCCTCCTTCTAAGTAGTTACGGTAATTATTTTCGAATAATATTCCATCTACTTCTTCTCCATACTCTTTAAACAACAGAGAGAATCGTGTATTTACAACTTCATTGCGTGATAGTTCCCCTTTTTCAAAAGCATCCCAAAGACCTTTATTTATTTTTTTATAACGAGCCTCTATCTCGTCTGTTAAAGGGATTCCCTT
This sequence comes from Bacillus sp. AR8-1, assembly GCF_008042345.1. Classification (NCBI taxonomy): domain Bacteria; kingdom Bacillati; phylum Bacillota; class Bacilli; order Caryophanales; family Bacillaceae; genus Bacillus; species Bacillus sp. AR8-1. The sequence goes on along the minus strand of NZ_QNUB01000013.1, from coordinate 96,523 downwards.
CTCTTCAAAAAGCACCCGTAAAGCCACTTTTTCAGCCTTTTGGAAATCTAATAATGTATCATCTACATCAAATAGCAATGTTTTATATTTTTTCATAAACTCATCACACTCTCTTTTCTACAAAAACAAATTTACATAAATCGTATCATTCCTTCTTGTAAAGATAATAGGAGATATCTCATACTATAAATAGAGGTGAAAATATGAAAATCAGCAAAAATGAGGAAGAAATTTATCAATACATGCAAATCCATCAATTCCATACCCTATTTTCATTTCATGTCTTGCCATATGTAGAGCTACATTCTTTTCAAACGAAAGAGATGATATGTAGCGAAGGAAATACTCTCCCTTATCTCTATTACTTAATTTCTGGGAAGGCAAAAATATATATGAGTCATAAAAACGGGCAGGTTTCATTAATTAATTTTATTCAAGCACCATCTTTTATCGGGGAATTAGGATTAATAGGAGTAGAAAATATTACTAAGTCCGTTGAAGTACTAGAAGATTGTGTTTGTTTGGCACTTCCTCTTAAAGATTGTCAGCAACTTTTATTACAAGATGCAACGTTTTTACAGCACTTATGCAAATTTATTGGAGAAAAGACAATTACTCGCACTGAAAATTACGCAAAAAACTATAGTTATCCTTTTGAAAATCGATTAGCTGCTTTTATTTTATTAACAGAACAAAATAATTGTTATATAGAAAAGCATACTGAGGCCTCGGAATATTTAAATATCAGCTACCGTCATCTTTTATATGTATTAAATCAGTTTTGCCAACAAAATTACTTAAAAAAAGACGGAAGAACCTATTACATACGAGATCGAATTCAATTAAAAAAACTTGCTGATGAACTAAAAATATAAAAAAAGCAGCATTAACGTTTACATGTTAATGCTGCTTTTTCGAGTGACGATTATAATTTTAATTAAAATTTACTTGCTACTTTAGCTGCTTCTTCAAGACCTGTAGCAATGATTTCTTCTGCTTTATCTGGGAATTGGTTATGTCCTTCAATAATTACTGTTTCCATGTTTGTTGCGCCGAAGAAGCCCATCATACTTGCTATATATTTAACAGCCATTTCTACCTCAGCTGCTGGACCTTCTGAATATACGCCGCCTCGTGCATTTAATAATGCAATCTTCTTATCACCGATTAGGCCAACTGGACCCTCTGGCGTGTATTTGAACGTTTTACCAGCACGGTTTAAATAATCAATATACGTGTGTAGCACTGCTGGAATCGTTAAGTTCCATAATGGGAAGCCGAAAACAACTTTATCAGCTTCTAGGAATTGATTTAAATACTTATCAGCAACTGCTACTGCTTTTGCCTCTTCTTCTGTTAAATCAAATCCTTTACCTGCCTTGAATGTACCATTGATCATGTCTACACCTACATATGGTAATTCTTCTTTATATAAATCCAGTTCTACTACTGTATCATTTGGGTGTGCTTCTTTATAGTTTGCTAAAAATGCCTCATATAGTTTTACACTAACTGCTTGTTCCGCTGGACGGTTGTTTGCTTTAACGAATAAAACTGTTGCCATTATTTCTTCCTCCTAATACTCACTCTTATGTTGTTATATGCTTTCAAAAAAGGTATCCCTTGTAATTGTTGTTTTGTTGCTTACAAACATATTTTATCTTTATATCAAGACAATTTCGTCCTCACATAGACGTATTTTTCCATAAAAAAAGTCCACCTTCTAAAGGCGAACTAGGTCTTACGACTTTTGTCTTATAAAATTCCATTTTTCACTGCATATAACGCCGCTTGCGTACGATCGGATAAATTTAATTTACTCAAAATGCTACTTACATGCGCCTTAACCGTCTTTTCTGTAATAACTAAAACAGATGCAATTTCCTTATTGCTCATCCCTTTTGCTAATAGTTGCAACACCTCATTTTCTCTCGCTGTTAGCACATCCACTTGAATAGAATGTTCTTCTTCCTTTTCTTCTACAGGTAATGTTTGAGAGAGAAGAGCATTTGCTATATCCGGATGTAATTGAATATTACCTTTATATGCACTTCGAATAGCCTCAACAAGCTGATCCGGTTCTACATCTTTTAAAATATACCCACTTGCTCCAGCCCTTAATGCAGGTAACACATGCGCCTGATCAGAAAAGCTAGTTAATACAATTACTTTCACATTTGGATACTCTTTTTTAATATATGCCGTCGCCTCAACACCATCCATTTCAGGCATATATAAATCCATTAATATAACATCAGGATTTGTTTCTCCTACTTTCACTAACGCTTCTTTCCCATTATTCGCTTCTCCAACTAACTCTAAATCTTCCTGTGTACTTAAGAAAAATGCTAATCCTTTTAAAACGACTGTATGATCATCAACTAACAATACTTTTATTTTCACAAACTTCCCTCATTTTCACATCATAATGGTACATTTACTTTTACGCTCGTTCGTTTATTACTACTTACAATTTTAATTGTTCCACCAACTAATTCTACTCTTTCACGCATCGTAGTCATACCTAGTGATTTCTTTTCTTTTATATTCTTTTCCACAAAGCCCTTTCCTTGATCAACTATTTCTAATGATACATTTTTCTCATTCACTGTAAAATAAATCGTCGCTTCTTTTACACCTGCATGCTTACTTACATTGTTCAGTGCTTCTTGGCCAATGCGCCATAAAGCTTCTTCTACTACACGAGGTAAATCACGAACACCCGTAACTTGCTCCCTAATTTTCAGTCCCAAATTTTCACCGTACTGTTTTAGAGCTGGCAATAATCCTTTTTCTAATCCTGCTGGACGAAGCTGCCAAATTAATGTCCTCATTTCTTTCAAAGCTCCTTGTGCAAGTTCACGCATCTCATGCAAAGATTGATCTACCTTTTCATTTTTACCTTTTAAAACTGCCTCGGCGCCTTTTGTCATGAAGGTTAATGAAAATAATTTTTGCGAAACAGAATCATGTAAATCTCTTGCTAATCGGTTTCTTTCTTCCATTCGTACAAGTTCACGGCGCTGCTCGTTTAACCTCAAATTCTCTATTATTAACGAAACATGGTTTGATAGCGCTTGAATTACATCTATTGTATTAGCATCAAACTCTCCATTATTCAAGCTAACACATAAAACACCAAATATATGGTTTTGAATATGTATTGGCGTAGCAATAACAGTTTGATTTAGATGCACATTATGCCCTATTTGATGTTTTATTAGAACTGGTTCATCTTGCTCTAACGCCTTGTTGGCCGCCTCTTTCACTTCCTCTTGTAACTCTTCCTGAACGTAAGACGCTCGCAGAGATAATTCTTTTTCCTCCCTAATAAAAAGCGCTACTTGATTCCATTGAAATACTTCACCTACGTGATTTACCACCTTTTCAGGTAATACATTAAACTTATGAATCGTTTTTAAATCTTGAATGAAACGCTCTAATTTCACATAATAATGTGCTCTTCTTTTTTCATTTTCATATAATTTTGTTCGCTTTAAAGCCGTACCAATTTGGAAAGCAACCGATTGGAGTAATACTAATTCTTCTTCCGAAAAATGTGTTTTACCCGGACTTGCAACATTTAACAACCCAAATTTTTCTCCTCCAGCTTTTAAAGGAACCGTAGCATGATGAAGAATGCCCTCCGTATCTCCCCAATTATATTCAATTGCATTATTAATTCTTTTACATTCAATAATATTAACGGCTCTCTCTAATTTCCCATCTACAAAACCCCGTAAACACCAACACTCACCTTCGCACATCGGGCGTTTATTTTCATATGTAAGTGCCTCTGGTAATTGGTAATCAATCAACTTCGTATACTTCCCATTTTCATCTGCAAGAAAAATCCATCCTGTCGTTAAGCCTGTCACACTTAGTAATTTCTCTAGGACAGCTTGCAATACATGATACGTATCATTTGATGTATTTAATGTTTCTGCAATTTCCTTTAATATAACTAATTCATTTGTACGATTATCTCGAAACATACTCAGTCTCCTGCATACAAGATTTTAAATAGCTCTTAAAATAAATCATCTACTTTTCACTTTGTACTTATTCGTAACATTGATATAATGGTGAAAACATAGTTTTCATTATATCACTTGAGGGGGCTTTCATAATGACATTAAATAAAGCACTTACTATCGCTGGTTCTGACACAAGTGGCGGTGCTGGTATACAAGCAGATTTAAAAACATTCCAAGAACTTGGCGTATACGGAATGACATCTCTTACAACAATCGTAACGATGGATCCACATAACGGTTGGGCACATAACGTATTTCCAATCCCAGCTTCTACATTAAAACCACAATTAGAAACAACAATTGAAGGTGTTGGCGTAGATGCTTTAAAAACAGGTATGCTTGGATCAGTAGAAATTATTGAAATGGTTGCAGAAACAATCGAAAAGCACAATTTCAAAAATGTAGTAGTTGACCCTGTTATGGTATGTAAAGGTGCAGATGAAGCATTACATCCTGAAACGAACGATTGCTTACGTGACGTTCTTGTGCCAAAGGCATTAGTTGTAACGCCAAACTTATTTGAAGCTTACCAATTAAGCGGTGTGAAAATTAATTCTCTTGAGGACATGAAAGAAGCAGCGAAGAAAATCCACGCTTTAGGTGCCAAATACGTACTAATTAAAGGCGGAAGCAAACTTGGTACGGAAACTGCAATCGACGTCCTATATGATGGAGAAACATTCGAACTTCTAGAATCAGAAAAAATCGATACAACCAATACACACGGTGCAGGTTGTACATATTCTGCTGCAATTACAGCAGAACTTGCAAAAGGAAAACCTGTGAAAGAAGCAGTAAAAACTGCTAAAGAATTCATCACAGCCGCTATTCGTTACTCATTCAAAATTAACGAATACGTAGGTCCAACTCACCATGGTGCATATCGTAAATTCGTTGTATCAAAAGAACTTGTCTAATATATAAATAAAAACACTCACAAGGTTCATACATTGACTCTGTGAGTGTTTTTTATAAGCTTTATGTCTTCTGGTCATCTTATCTTTAAGATGCAGAACTAACCTTATTTCTACCATTTCGTTTCGAGTAGTATAACGCATCATCCGCCGCTTGAATAAATTGCTCTGATGACCCTTCATACTCTGAAACCCCTACCGAAACCGTAATTTTTATTTTTGTTCCATCTAACAATTGAAATGGGTGACTTTCAACAGCTGTACGAATTTGCTCGCCCATACAAATTCCGTAAGCTAATCCCTTATTCGGTATCAAAAGCGCAAACTCCTCTCCACCCTTTCGAAAAGCCAAATCTGGAAATTGTGAAGTTTCTCGTAAAATACATCCTACTTGTTTTAACACTTCGTCCCCTGCAGGATGCCCGTACGTATCATTTACATACTTAAAGTGATCAATATCTATAAGGAGTAAACAAAGCGAATCATTTTTCATGTTCTTATTACTAATATGACAATTCATCTCTAAATCAAACTGTCTTACGTTTCCTAAACCTGTCAATGCATCTATCGTTGCGTATTGTTTCATCTTTTGAAATAACTCATTGGATTGTAAAACATAGTTTGTACTTACGAATGTTATGTAACCTGTAGTAATACTTGAAATTAAATATAGTACAACTACAGATATATCATTAAATAATATATACATCGGTACTATCAAAATAGAAAGGCAGTATACGTGTAACCATACTAACTTTAACGTAATCGAAGTTTGTATTCTTGCAATAAAGATAACACCAATTCCACTTAGTAAAATTGTATAGCAAGCTAATTCGGAAGCTAAAGAGTACTCAGTAAAAATTAGTCGAGTAATTAAAATTATAGTAACTGTTATACTACTAGCTACCGGACCTCCAACTATAATTGCCAAAATAATGGCTAAATAACGTAAATCCAACAGAATATCTTCAATGTGTACACCAAAATGCATTAACAGTACACCTAATATTCCAGTAAAAATACCGATTACACACTTCTGCAAAAAAGAGAATCCTTCTTTTAACGGCTTATCTCTTAAAAGCTGACCTCCAACAAAAATAAAGGAAATAATAATTGTTGTATTTACAAATAAGTCCCTTAACATAAAATAATCTCCCTACTTTTCCATCTATCCCCTTCCTCACTTTATTGTATACGAAATCCCTATAATTCCCAAAGTTTTTTGTTTATTTTTTTGCTGTTCCACGTGAAACAGCAAAAAAATAAAAAGGGCGAAAACTCGCCCTTTTTCATTAACAACAGCGTGATATTTTTCCACCCTTTGCGTTAAATCTTGCTTCTTGTGCCTCAGCAAAAAACTGCTTTTGACATACAATCTCTTCTTCTGGATGATGCTTTTTCATATGCTCTACGTATATTTCATAACTTGGTACCCCAACGAGCAAACTAATAAAGCGCTTCCTTTCCCCCCATACTTGCCACAGCTTTTTAAGCATAGTTCCTCGACTCACTTTCATCTCTAGGAATATACGGTGCCTCTTTTAACGGCATTGGCTTATTTCTTAATACTTGTATCCAAATTCGAAGTGCTGAAATTAACACAGCGATTACAACTATCATAAAAATCCCACAAAGCGCTGCATCGATATAATCATTAAAAATAATTTGCTTCATTTGAGTAACATTTTTAGCTGGTGCTAACACTTTCCCTTCATCTAACGCTCCCTGAAACACCTTCGCGTGAGATAGAAATCCGATTTTAGGATTTTCATGAAATAGCTTTTGATAACCAGCTGTCATTGTTACAATAAGCAATCCCACAGTTGGAATAAGTGTTACCCAAACGTACGCCTTTTTCCCCATTTTGAACAAAATTGTCGTTCCAAGTAATAATGCAATACCTGCTAGCATTTGATTTGCAATACCGAAAAGTGGCCATAATGTATTAATTCCACCGAGCGGATCTATTACCCCTTGGTATAAGAAATATCCCCACCCTAATACACATAATGTTGTAGCTATTACATTAGCTAATGTAGAATCTGTTTTCGCAAACGGCTTATATACATGTCCTAAAATATCTTGAATCATAAATCGTCCTACACGAGTTCCTGCGTCAATCGTTGTTAAAATAAATAGGGCTTCAAAAAGAATGGCAAAATGATACCAGAATGCCATCATCGCCGTTCCACCTATTACTTGTGAGAAAATATATGCCATACCTATTGCTAACGTTGGTGCTCCACCTGTACGTGATAAAATTGTTTGCTCTCCAACATTTACAGCAAGTTCTTTTAATTCATTTGGTGTAATAGCAAATCCCCATGAAGAAATAACTTGAGCTGCCTGCGATACATCCGTACCAATAAGTGCCGCCGGACTATTAATCGCAAAATAAGTTCCTGGCGTTAATACACAAGCTGCAATCATTGCCATCGCTGCTACAAATGACTCCATTAACATTGCTCCGTAACCAATTGGCTGTGCATGTCCCTCTTGCTCAATCATTTTTGGAGTTGTACCAGATGAAACGAGAGCATGGAATCCAGAGACCGCACCACAGGCAATCGTAATAAATAAGAACGGGAATAAATTGCCGGAGAAAACAGGACCAGTTCCATCAATAAATTGCGAAACTGCTGGCATTTGTAAATTGGGTGCTACAATTAAAATACCTATCGCCAATCCAACGATTGTTCCAACTTTTAAAAATGTACTTAAATAATCACGTGGTGCTAATAGCATCCAAACTGGTAATGCAGATGCAATAAATCCATATACAATAAGCATAATAGCAATTGTTTCACCACTAAATGTGAACATACTTGCAAGTGTTGGGTTTTCTGCTACATACTGTCCTCCAATAAGAGATAAAATAAGTAGGATAATACCAATTACTGACCCTTCTCCAACACGACCAGGCCTAATATAGCGCATATAAACTCCCATTAAAATAGCGATAGGAATCGTTGCTGCTATCGTAAACATTCCCCAAGGACTTCCGATCAGTGCCTTTACTACGACTAACGCTAATACTGCTAATAAAATAATCATAATTCCTAAAATACCTATCATTGCAATTAGTCCTGTAACAGGTCCAATCTCATCCTTAATCATTTCTCCTAACGATTTACCATTACGTCTCATCGAAGCAAATAAAATGACAAAATCTTGGACAGCCCCCGCAACAACTACCCCAACAATAATCCAAATGGTCCCTGGTAAATATCCCATTTGTGCTGCTAAAATCGGTCCTACTAAAGGTCCCGCCCCAGCAATCGCTGCAAAGTGATGTCCAAATAATACCCACTTATTTGTCGGAACATAGTCTTTCCCATCGTTTAATGTATGGGCTGGTGTTTGCCGATTATCATCTAAATTAAAAACCTTTCTCGCTATAAATCTACTATAAAAACGATAAGCAACTGCATATACACATACGGCAGCTACTAAGAGCCATACAGCATTAATGGTTTCACCTTGTGATAAAGCTATTACCCCAAAAGCACCTGCTCCTACTGCTGTAATAACGCCCCAAAGTAAGATCGATTTCAATGTCTTCACATACAATTCCCCCAATACTATTTCTTAGTGGAGATTGTACTAAATTTTCTGAATATTTAACTTGAATCCTCCTTATCATGAAGGATTTTCAGTTTATCATGTTAAAATACTCTCATTACCTACTATAATTCAATGTTATTTCGAAGGCGTTTTACATAATTACGACTGACTGGAATCGGTTGCTCATCATACCTATCTAAATACAAATTATACGTTCCATTATAATAAGGTTTCAGTTCTTTTACATATGACATATTAATTAAATAGCTTTTATGCACACGTAAAAAATCATATGCATTTAGCTTATTTTCTAATTCCTGAAGTGTATATGTTGAAATATACTGATTATTCGTTGTGTAAATTGAAACAGTTTTATTTTCTTTATTTTTACTTACATATACGATATCTTCTGGAAGCATATATCGTATACCTTCTTGACTTTCTATCGGTAGTTTCCGCAAATAACTCTTTGCTTTCTCACCTTGTTCTTTACCTATTTTATATAAAAGAAATTGTAAATCTTCTTCACGAAATGGTCGTAATAAATAATAAAATGCTTGGAAACGAAAAGCTGTAATAGATTCCTCTATGTTTTCACCTACAAAAATAAATTTTGTATAGCAATTTATTTCTCGTAATAAACTTGCATATTCAAAACCAGTACCATCTAGTAATTTGGAACTTAAAAAAACAAAGTCTGGTATATGTTTTTTCATCATAAATAAAGATTCTGTTCCTGTCTTTGCTTCAAAACATTCTACATTTCTCATATTTTCAGTGAAATTTTCAGCTAACTCTCTTCTCTCTTCTGCCTCTTCCATGATCAGTAAAATTTTCATTTCTTCAACCACCTAATTCTTTGTCCATATGTCCTGCTGTATACATTCGCTTTTATAAGAAATAATCCCTTTTTCTTACTATACCATTATTTATCTAAAAAAACAGAAAAAAGGAAACCCCTTCGGTTTCCTCTCCCCTTTATCCTACATTAACTGCCTAGAAAGAGCCAAGTAGTGTAGGGTAATAAACGATCAGGCATACATTTAAAATTTCACTTTATACTAATTCTCGTTGCTTCGTTTCTTGTCCAAGTATTACTACAGCGAATACACCAATTAAAATTGATCCGCAGAAAATCGTAAATATTAATGATAGTGAAGCTTCTGAGGCAACTAAATACCCCACTAATAGTGGTCCAAGAATACCACCAATACGCCCAAACGCTGCTGCCATTCCTGCACCTGTACCACGAATAACCGTTGGATACTGCTCAGGTGTATAGGCGTATAATGCTCCCCAAGCACCTAAGTTAAAGAAGGATAGTAACATACCTGCCACAATTAATACTGTTAATGAATCCGCAACCCCAAACAAATAAGCACTGCAAGCTGTCCCAATTAAATACGTAACCAAAACAAATTTACGACCGAGACGTTCAATAAGCCAAGCAGCGGTGAAATATCCTGGAAGTTGAGCTAATGTCATAATAAGTACGTATTGGAAACTTTTTATTAAACTAAATCCTTTTAGCACCATTACACTCGGTAACCAAAGGAACATTCCATAATAGGAAAAGACAACACAAAACCATAGAATCCATAGCATAATTGTTGCTTTACGATATTCCCCAGACCAAACTGATTTTATATTTTCAATAACAGATGGCCTTTTTTCAACTTTTTGGAACCTTGGGGAATCCGGTAAATTCCATCTTAAATATAAAGCATATAGTGCTGGAATTGCACTCAATACCATCGCAACTTCCCAACCATATTTAGGAATAACAAAATACGAGATAAGAGCTGCAATTAGCCATCCACCTGCCCAAAAACTTTCTAATAACACAACAATTTTCCCACGCTCATGCGCTTCAACACTCTCTGATACTAGTGTAGAGGCAACTGGAAGCTCTCCGCCAAGCCCCATACCAATTAAAAAGCGTAAAACGAGAAACATTGCAAGTGTTGTTGTTAATGCAGTTAAACCACTACCGATAGAAAATAACAATAATGTAATAATAAAGACTGATTTCCGCCCTATTTTATCTGATAGTATCCCAAAAATAAGCGCTCCTACTGCCATACCGATTGAGTTAATACTGCCTATCCAGCCCATTTCTTGCGTACTTAATCCCCAATCCTTTTGCAAGGCTACCATTACAAATGAAAGCATTCCAACATCCATTGCATCAAATAGCCATCCAAGCCCAGCTATACCAAGTAGTTTGCGCTTTGAAATTTCTTTTACCTTGCCCACTAGAAGCCCTCCTCACACAGGTGTCTTTACACATAATTTTACACGTGTGAATTGTATAAGTAAAATACTTTTGTGTAAAAAATTCTCCTTCATCATTCCCAAAAAGTAAAACGTCTATCCCGATTGGTGAGAGCTAATAATCAGTGGAGATGCCTCACTGATTAAAGTTTCAATTTATTAAAAATGAACAAATAAAAAAAGCAGCGATATTTCGCTACTTTTTCGAACGCATTACTTCTTTTAAAAATTCCGCTAATACTAACTGACGACGCCAACGTGTTGGATTACTGCATAATCTATAAAACCACTCTAAATGAATCGCTTGAATCCATTTTGGTGCACGTTTTACCTCTCCAGCCCATACGTCTAAACTTCCACCCACTCCAACAGCCATTTTCGTTTCTAAACGATGCTTATTGTTTTGGATAAAGTTCTCTTGTCTCGGGAAACCGAGTGCAACAAGTAATAAATCTGGTTTTGCTTCTTGAATGCGAGAAATAATATTCTCTTCGTCTTCTTGTTTAAAATAACCATCTTGTGTACCGGCGATGGATACAGCTGAATATGTCTTTGTTAAATGATCTGCTGCAGCTTGTACAACATGTGGCTTTGCACCTAATAAGAAAACAGATACTGGTTTACTATCTTCTGATAACTTCGCAAGTAAATTACACATTAAATCAAAACCTGCTACACGTTCTTTTAAAGGTGTACCAAGCATCCCGCTTGCCTTTACAACCCCAATACCATCAGGTGTAATTAAATCTGTATTCAATAATGTTTGATAGAACTTTTCATCCTTTTTTGCGCACATAACAATTTCAGGGTTTGCTGTTACTACCTGAAACGTATGAGTTCGCTCCGCTTCTAGTTGTTCTTTTAAATATTGGACCGTTTCATCCATTGTCATTGTAGAAAAAGGAACGCCTAGAATATCAACTGTTTGTACTGCCATAGTTAACTATCCTCTCTATCATTACTAGTTTTTCGCTATTAATTGCTTATATGTTTCCTTTGTATCTTCATATAGTTTTTGAAGTGAGAAGTTCATAGTAGCATGCTCATAAATATGTTTACCCATTGCTGCTAACTCTCCCGTTTTCCACTTATCATACGCTTCTTCTAAAGCTAATGCTAATGCCTTTCCATCACCTGTTGGCACAATCCATCCGTAAGTTTCATCTACGATTAATGGTTCAATTTCTCCAGCCCTAGTCACAATTGATGGTACGCGTTGATTTGCCGCTTCTAATAAAACTAGTGGGAACCCTTCACTATGGGAAGTTAATAAATTTACATGTGACGACGCAAATAATTGTTTTACATCTTGACGATGTCCTAAAAACTCTACTTTATCTTTAATCCCTTTTTCAGTAGCTAATGACTTTAGATTTTCTTCTAATGGGCCATCGCCAACTAATAATACTTTAATTTTCTCTAATTTTGTTTGTTGTAACGCATCGAATAAAACTTCATGTCCTTTGACAGGATGTAATCGTGCTACTTGGATTGCCGTAAATACATCTTCATCAATATTGAACATTTCTTTTTTATTATAGCCTTCTGCTTTTTCCTTATCGTATTCAATTCCATTATAAATAACATGCATCTTTTCATTTGAAATACCTAATGCTGCCAGGCTTTTTTTCAATCTATTTGTTACAACGAAAAATAAGTCTATATTTTTTAAGGCTTTCAAATTTAATTTCGTAAAAATCCAACCTTTTAAGCCCTGTTTAGTAAAGTCTTGAAATGGATCACTATGAATAGTCGTTACCCATTTTGCCTTTATTCTCTTTTTCATTAAAGAAACATAGAAATTAGCCCTAGGGCCATGTGTATGAACTACATCAAATTTTTCTTTATTAATAAATTCACTTATATTCTTTAAAATGGATAAATCATAGCGCGATTTTTGTGAAAACACATGGACTTTTATCCCTAACTCCCTTGCTTCCTTCGCAACAATTCCATCTTCAAATACTGCTAATTCTACTTCACCAGTTGGAAACTGATCGAGAAGTGAAATAATATGTGTTTTCCCTCCCCCATCTTCTGCTCCTGCATTCATATGCAATATTCTCATATTTTTTCCTCCTTTAAATCCTCGCTACGTTTCCATCTATTTTTATTTTACTGTACTAAAAAATAAAAGCTAACAAAAGTTAGCTTTTATTTTTATCATTCAATTTCTAGGTCTACTATTAGATAAGCTAACACCACTACAAAGTAAATCCCAACTCCTGGTGCTGTTAAAATATGTCCTGCAATATAAGCAATACCTAACGCTAACAATAAGCTTGCTGAAATCATTCCATATTTTATATTGAATATGTCCTTAAATCTCGTAGCAAATGCTAGTAAAATTCTTAGCCCGTAATAAATAAATGGAATCATTAGTAATACAAAGCCAATAATCCCGAAATCATAAAACCAATCATGGAAGTCCATTTCAATTAGTTTTGGATCTGGCTGCTTTTGTTCATTGTATTTAAAGTTACCTGCATAACCCATTCCTAATAACTTTTGTGACATTGGCGCTTCTTTAAAGAACTGCTTATGTCTTTCTTCATATACTTGACGTCCACTGAAAATAAGATTTTCTTGATTTTCTTTCTTTTGCTCTTTCTCAAGCTCTTTCTTAACTTCCTCTTCTATCTTCGCCTTTTCTTCTGGCTTTTCAACTTTATGATGATTTTCTTCTTTTGCTTTAAGTTCTTGCTCTTTTTTCAGCTTCTCTTTAATTTCTTTTTCTTTTTGACCTTGCTGTGCCACATTTTGCTCTGATAAATAATTATTGTGAATACCCATATTTTGTGCTAATGGTGTTTGTTTAAACGTCCCAACTACACCAGCTAATAGGACCATAGCAATTACTGCATTAAGCGCAAGGGATTTTTTGTTCGGATTTTTTCTATCAAATAATAATTGTAGTACAATGATTCCGATTGCTGCCCCTAACGTAGCACCAATTGAGCCCATTCCAACTTTTGTACCGACTTGAATTAGCGAATAAATCATTAAAAGTGATGGAATCCAATATAAAATGTGTTTCCAGCTCTTTGTTTTTTGAATAGAATATAGTACCACAATAGGGAAAATAATAGCTAAGATTGAACCTAGTTCATTCCCTGCATAGAACCAACCTCGAGAACCAACCTTCATCCATTCATAACTACCAAAGTCAGTAGATGTTGAAATAGAAATAACCATAATTGCGTTAATGATTAATGTAGAATATACAATACTATTTCGAACCTTATCACTAATATTAACTGTCTTTTTCAATGATTTTAAAGCTAAAATGTATGATCCCAGCATGATATATATATATAATGCTTTCGCAACGAATTTAACTTCTTCACTAAGTACAATAGGATCCTTAACTATTTTGTTATTAATAAATCCTACCCCTAAAACTCCGGCTAATAATATAAGATAAATTAAAAACTTTCTATTTTCCTTCTCTTTTGCCTGAATTAAAATGTAAATACCACCAACAGCCATAATAAGGAATCTTACTAAAATTCCAACGGTAGCATTTGACTTTAATAAAGTGATGCTAAGAGACGTTAATAAATCTAAAACAGGCTGTAAAATAATAAAAAAGAGCAAAAAATGCTCAAATCTAACCCTAGCTTGATTTGCTAACATTCCAAGACCTCCATACAAAATCTTAACATTATCTTTTAATCATAATTTTTTATCATTCAAACACACCTAGCAATTATAACATAACTCATATTCAAATCGAGAACTATTTTTCCAGCTAAAACTAGCCAGGACAAGTATTAATAAGTAATAGAAATCATCGTCCTTTAGCTATACTCCCCTATTTTTACAAAATCTATCTAACAACCATCCCCTTATTTTTGTCAGTATATACATATTTTTTTATCATTTTATACAAATATAAACATCCCATCTCTGATTGTAATATTTTACCAACTAAACAACATCAAAAAATGTAAAATTAATCTTTTCATATCTTTTTCAGATTACTTTATGGTTATTTTCCAAACATTTTCAAACGCTTTCTTTATGAATTTTATCCGTTTTTCTACATGTAGCGAAAAGTAATTGTTATTTCCAATACTTTAGTGTATATTTTTTCTCTGGAACATCTTTAAGAGGAAGGGATTAAGGCCATGTTATTAATCGATATATTTACGTTTCTTGGCATTATCGCCGCTGCCATTTCTGGTACATTAGTTGGTTTAAAAAAAGATTTAGATTTATTTGGTGTCCTTTGTTTAGCTGTAGCCACTGCGCTCGGCGGCGGTATTATTCGTGATATCATGATTGGTAACCTGCCCCCTGTCGCATTTGTAAAACCCATTTACTTTTTCGTAAGTGTATTATCAGCATTATTTACTTGTATGTTTTTTGAGCGTATCAATAAACTTCAAGTCGTTATTATGCTTTCTGATGCTGTTGGATTAGGCGTTTTTACAGCTATTGGTGCAAATGCGGCAATGTCACATCATGTTGACGCCTCATTTCTAGTTGTTTCAATGGGAGTCATTACAGGTATTGGAGGCGGTATTTTGCGTGACATTTGTGCTCAAGATATCCCTTACGTATTCCGAAAAGAGATTTACGCAATCGCTTCTATCTTAGGAGCAATTAGCTTCCTAATCACATACGCTATGGGGGCGCACGTATTAGCTTTCTATGTTTGTTTATTAGTAACATTCGTTATTCGTGTCGTCACTGTAATATATAATGTGCATTTCCCTGTTTTCTTTAAAACACATGCTAAAATTAATAAAGGCCATTAAGAGAATTCTATCTAGAATTCTCTTAATTTATATACTATTCAACGAACTAATATAGAGTAATTATATATAAGCATATATAATTACTCTATATTAGTTTTAAACTTTTAATTTATATACTATTCAACGAACTAATATAGAGTAATTATATATAATAATTACTCTATATTAGTTTTAAAATTGAAAACGTTTTATATACAGGGGGAAGAATGATGCTTGGGGTTTTCAGAAAAAATATTAATAAAACAAATGCCAGTATAATCGAATTAAGTAAGGACCAACAAATAACTTTTAATGTACCTACTAATTCTGAATTGAAAATTCAAATGGATATGCTACATATTTCAAAAGAAGATTTACAAGTTGTAAAAGTACTACAGCCTTTTATTTATGCAGAAATTGATTGGATTACTGAAAAATTCTATGCCAACATTACAAAACAACCTAATTTAATTACTATTATTGAACGTTACAGCTCTATTCCAAAACTAAAACAAACTTTAAAAACACATATTAAAGAATTATTCAGCGGCAATATGCATGAAGATTTCATTGAACAGCGTGTTAGAATTGCCAAAAGACATGTGCAAATTGGTTTACATCGAAAATGGTATACTGCTGCTTATCAAGAATTATTCCGCTCTATCATGAAGATTTTGCAAACAAAAATAACAACAATCGATGATTTTTCCTATTCTATAAATGTCATAAATAAATTATTCACTCTTGAACAAGAACTTGTTCTTGCAGCTTATGAATCTGAATATGAAAGAATGCAAAAAGAGCATGAGAAAGAAAAAGAACTAACTGCTATGACAATTACGCATATTGCAACAGAACTAGCTGCTGTATCTGAAAAGACAAGCTCTTCTATTCAAAAACTAACCGCTAAGTCTGAAACTATTGTAGAGATTGCTAAAACAGGTACATCATTAGCTACAACATCTGAAGAAAAAGCGAATAAAGGGAAAGAACAATTAAACCAGCAAAACAAACGAATGGGATCTATTCAAATGAATATGGAAACGATTATTACAGATACTCATGAACTTCTTGATATTTCTAACAAAATTAACGAAATCATAGATATCGTTAAATCAATCGCGGAGCAAACAAATTTACTCGCACTAAATGCTGCTATTGAGTCGGCACGTGCTGGAGAATTTGGGAAAGGGTTTTCTGTTGTTGCTGGCGAAATCCGAAAATTATCAGAGCAAACGAAAGAATCTATATTTAACGTTACAAAGCTCGTCGAAAAAACAAATGAACAAATTACTCGTGTCTCGTCTTCTGTGAAACAAATTAGCTCTCTCGTATCGGAAGGAACAGATAGTATGTCGGCAACAGATCGATACTTCCAAGAAATCGTAAAAGATATGTCTAACTCAAAAGAACAGAATAAGAAAATTGAACACGAACTACAAGCTATTTCACAAGTAATGAAAGGAATTCAAGATGATTCCTCACAAATGGCTCTAACAGCCGATAATTTGCAACTAGAACTAAATCGATAAGATGAAATTTAGTAGTCAAGCATACTTTTCATCTGTACTAACTACTAAATTTCATCTTCCATCAAAAAAAGAATCCAGAATGGATTCTTTTTATTTTCTGAAAAATATTTTTTGACAATACACATAACTCATATAAACACCAAAGCTCTGCAAAATAAACAATGCTGGCATAATTACATTGTAATATGCCATCTCTACTTGGAAGAGCTTTAACAATACGTATCCACTAATTAAAAATAAGAACAACATATATCCCTCATTTTGTTGTTTCTTAATAAGGAAGTGTAATAGAGCTATAGTCATAAACAATGTTACGGCTATATATATCAGTTTTTCATATTTGAAAAGAATAGAATTTATCCCCTCATCTGAAAACTGATTTATCATCGGTTCTAAAAGTTTAAATCTTTCTCCCTCAATCTCTTTTAACTTTTGATCAATATGCTCTGTTACACTTTGATTTTTCGATATTTTTTCTTCATGTTGCGTTTTTCCAATTAAAACAGATTGAACATACGTCTCATTCGCAATCGTATATTGTGACATTCCCATTGTCTTAATTCCATAATTCACACCAAAATGGGCACTATAAAATAGAATAAGTATCCCTATCATCTTTAGTAACACCTTTTGTTTCGTTGCTGATTGAAATACTTCGATTAATAATACATATACCGTGATAAAAATAGGAAGAAATAATCCCATTGGGAAAATCATATTACTAAATGCAAATAAAATCGCTGAAAACACCCACATATAAGGATGATCTAATCCTTTATATAAAAGTATGTAACAAGCAAAATAAAATAAAAATATTGCAAGTGACTCAGGAGTTAATACGGAACTCATGAATATATTTGGAATATACAGAGCATAAAAGATAGAAGCAATACGACCGCATTCTTCTCCAAAAACCATTGCTGCAATACGATAAATAAAAAATGCGGTTCCTGCGCAAAATAACACATTAAATAGTTGTAAAGCGAATAATGTATCACCAAATATACGAATAATTACTGACTCATATATAATAAAAGGCAAATGAGTTACAGTCTCTATATTATTACCAATTGCAATCTGCTTTGCAGACTCATACATCACTTTCATATCACCAATTATTGGAGCATCTACAAATAACAGCATACTAAGCCTCACAACTATAGATATACTTATAAGAAAAATAAGAAATTGTTTATCTGTAAAACGATATTGTAGAATTGATGCCACTAACAAAATAAGTATGACGAAAATTGCCAATATGATTGTTACACTTGTTGTACTTCCTCCAAAGAATTGCTTACTTGTCTCAAATGCTGCCCAACAACTATAAACAAAAAATGCGAACATCGCACCGATCATAATTTTATTGAAGAAAGATGAAAAATTTGTTTGTATATGATTCATATGTCCATTGCACCTCTATTTCCATTCATAACAAAACGATTCTATCATGAATGGGTACACGGCTGATAGAGAATTTCTATGACAAATACATAGTCATTACTTTTTACTTGCAATGTAAGCGAATCCTCTTTTACACTACATTTTAGATAAAATAAATTTTCTTTCAGTTACATGAATACAAATACAGAAGTTTAAATAATACTCTTTTGGACTACACTTTACTTCATTAAATATCTAATATGAGTACTAAGCTTACACATATTATTCTGATTGAAAACAGACTATAGGGGCTGAATATATGGAAAAGAAATTCATGCGAGAATCTAAAGCCATTAAGACAACACGTGTTTTTCCTAACGATTTAAATAATCACCAAACACTTTTTGGGGGGAAATTATTAGCAGAAATTGATAGTATTGCTTCAATTGCGGCTGCAAGACATAGTCGTAAACATTGCGTAACAGCATCTATTGATTCAGTTGATTTTTTAACTCCAATTCACCAAGCTGATTCTGTTTGTTATGAAGCATTCGTATGTTATACAGGGAAATCT
Source organism: Bacillus sp. AR8-1 (assembly GCF_008042345.1). Lineage (NCBI taxonomy): Bacteria > Bacillati > Bacillota > Bacilli > Caryophanales > Bacillaceae > Bacillus > Bacillus sp. AR8-1. The sequence goes on along the minus strand of NZ_QNUB01000013.1, from coordinate 77,503 downwards.
TCAATGGAAGTTTTCGTAAAAGTAATTGCAGAAAATTTATTAGCAGGCGAGCGTAGAATTGCTGCTACTTGCTTCATTACATTTGTAGCAATAAAAGATGGAAAACCTTCGTCCGTACCACAAGTACTACCTGAAACTGAGGAAGAACATTGGTTATACACAACCGGTTCAGAACGTGCGGAAAATAGAAAAAAAGGACGTTTAAAAAGCAAAGAAATGGCTGAGGTTTTAACTTTAAATAAACCTTGGAATATTTAATACAATACTCTTCCATATACATGCACAGATTTTTTCTTCCTTGCATGTATTTTTTTATACAAAATATCACCTCTTACCATTTTATTCTCAATCTGTTCTCCTAAATCATGCACCAGCTTTTCCTTTATTTTGTTATACTGTTAATGGTATATTAAATAAAGTTCGTTTAAAAATAACCATAATATGATTAAGTATATAAGGGATGGTGCGGTAATGACTATTGAAGTACCAATTTCAATACCAAAAACGTTAATTATTATTCCAGCGTATAACGAGGAAGAAGCAATTGCAGATACATTAACAAGATTATTAAAACTAAAACAGCATTTTACAGGATTAAGCATTTGTGTTATTAATGATGGATCACACGATAAAACAGCTCAAATCGTACAAGATTTTCCTGTTCACCTTGTGAATTTACCATATAACCTAGGTATTGGCTCAGCTGTACAAACTGGATATAAATACGCATATGAGAACGGATATGATATTGCGATTCAGTTCGATGCTGATGGACAACATAATCCAGATGATTTATATAAAATTATAAAGCCAATCGCTGAAGATGAATGCGATATGGTGCTAGGGTCACGTTTTACAGAAAAAACAGCATATAAAGGTAGTATTTCCAGAAGGATCGGTATTTTTTATTTTACTGCCCTATTGAAAGTACTAACAAAACAAACATTTATGGATCCAACTTCTGGATATCGTGCTATCAATCGAGAAGTAATTAAAATTTTTGCACACAACTATCCAAAAGATTATCCAGAACCAGAAGTTCTTATTCATTTAAAAAAGAAAAAACTTCGTATTAATGAAATATCTGTAAATATGCAAGAGCGACAAGGTGGACAATCTTCTATCACACCTTTTAAATCTGCATATTACATGATTAAAGTAAGTCTTGCTATATTGATGCAAAAAATCGTGAAAGGTTGATAATAAATGCCTATAATTACCTTTTCATTCATCTTTATTTTATTATTATTATTATTAATTATTAATTCCATTCGCCGTGGAACTTTAGAAACGAAATATGCTGTTTTATGGATTTTTGTTTGTATTGCAATGGCTATTTTAAGTTCTACCGATAAAATTATAAACTGGATTGGAAAACTATTAAAAGTAGAATATCCCCCTTCCATTTTATTCTTATTTGGACTATTATTCTGTTTCATCTTAATTTTTGACCTAACAAGAAAAATTTCTAAACAACATCATCAACTTGTAACATTAACGCAAGATTATGCGTTACTAAAGCAAAAATTAAATGCAACTGAGCCAGACAAAGACTAACCTAATATTTCATAGCTAATATAAAAAACCTCTTAATTTATTGCAAAAATTAAGAGGTTTTTTATTCTTAATAATAATTTATTCGCCTTCACAATCGTTACGATAGATACATCCTACTTAACTAATAAGTTAAAATGACATGAATAAGAAGTTATATGCAATAGACATGATAAAGCTGTTTGAAATACGAGAATTAACCATAAGAATCTAACTTCCCGCCACCTTTTTAATAGAAAGTTGATTTACAAAGTTTATATGCGTTAAACTTATACAGATGTTCTTGTAATCTTCTTCCTTTCAAAAGGCTTGTATATATGATGCAAGACATAAAAAACTTGAGGAGATAAAAATTCTATGATGGAACAAAAGCAACTTGTTTCTGTTGTCATACCCCTGTATAACACGGAAAAATATATTGAAGAAACGATGCAGTCAATACTAGATCAAACATATAAAAATATCGAAATTGTAATTGTAGATGATGGAAGTAAAGATCAATCACCTTCTATTGTGAAAAACCTTGCTGAAAAATATCCAGGGCAAGTAAAATACGTTCATCAAAAAAACCAAGGTGTTTCAGTAGCTCGTAATACGGGTATTGAAAATGCTAGCGGAGAATATGTCGCTTTTCTTGATAGCGATGACTTATGGCATCCAACTAAAATTGAGAAGCAAGTCGAAAGTATGCATAAAAACAACATGGACGCTTGCTATTGTGGTTATATGAATTTCTACGAAGAAACAGGCGAGAAGGTTGAACATACAACAAACTTTATTAAAGGTGATATGGCAAAAGCATTCCTAACGCATCAAGTTGTTGCTCAAACAAGTACTTGGATTTTCAAACGATCCATCGTAATGGATCATAACATTCGTTTTACACCAGAATGTAGTTGGGGCGAAGATTTAGAGTTTTTATTTAAACTTATGAGTGTGACAAATGTATGTTATGTCCATGAATACTTAACTTATTATAGAATCTTATCAGAAGGAAATCTTTCTTCTAAGTATAAAGATTATGAATTAAAAACGACAAAAGAGCTGGAAGTATTCAATCGTATGAAGGAATGGGTACATAATAAATCTCAAGATTTCATTACAAAAGATTCTCAGTTACTTATTGAAATTCTTGAGACTTATTTATTCCCTTATACAGTCATCAATAACGCTTGTATATATATTAAAGAAAACTCTCAATTAGATAAATCACAAGTTCAATTAATCAAAAAAGATATAAAGAAATATTGCCGTAAAATCTATTCAAAGAATGGAAAACGTAGTAAAAAACTATATGCAATGCTTTGGTTTGTACGAATTAAATTTCTGTTTTCTTAAACTGAAAATATAACGATACTCTCTCTTTCTGTGAACAAATCAAATTTACAAATAGGACAAGCTAACCGGGTCCTAAAGAATAGAAAGGTCTTTTCTCATGAAAACAAATAAAATTCTAAAAAACGCATCCTACCTGTTTGTAGGAAACATTACTGTCCGTTTTGTACTGGCTATTGCAACAATTTTCTTTGCAAGGTATGTTTCTCCAAGTGATTACGGTATGTTTACAACTGCGTTAGCAGTTTCAGCTGTTATTTGTTACTTTACAGATGCAGGTTTAACACATACGTTTATGCGTGAAGGAACGAGAAGCGATGCTAATATTAGCGTGTTAATAAGTAGTTACTTACGTATTCGTTTAATATTAGCTATCGTAATTTCTGTACTTTTCGCTATTTTTGCCCAGTTCTTCTATCCCGATGCTTACTTACGCGCGATGGTATATTGGGTTGTTCTACCAACAATGTTCGGAGCAACCTTACAAGGTGTTGGAATGGCTTACTTCCAAGTAACAGAACGCATGCAATTTACAGCTATTATTTCTGTACTACAAGGTGTAACTGCTGCTGCTGCCCTATTACTAGGGATGTCTTTCCAATGGTCACTTATGATGGTTGCTGCCATGTACGGGGTATCTAGTCTTGTAACAGGTGTTATCGCCTTTATAATGACAATACGTTATACGAAGGTCCATAGGGGTTGGGATAAAGGCATTTTAGATCAACTACTTATTTTTACAATCAATGGCATCATCATTATGCTCTTACCACAATTGGGCCCTATTATATTAGAAAAGGTTTCAACGTATAATCAAGTTGGATTCTTTGGTGCTGCATCTAAAATACCTGCTGTACTATATCAAATACCTGGGGTAATTGCAGCGGCCTTTTATCCAAGGCTTTTTGCTTTTGGTAATGAGAAAAATATTGAAGAACATAGAAAATTATCAAGTTTTGAATTAAAACTTATGTCTTTTTTAGGAATGGGAATTTCTATCCCCTTTATTGCGGATCCAAGTTTCTGGATTGTTAGTTTATTAGGAGAAGAATACGCTCCCGCCGGTGACGCTCTTGCTATTCTAGCGTTTATGGTTATTTTACAATCAATTAACTATCCACTAGCCGATAATTTAACAACGATTGGCCAGCAATGGAAACGTGCAACAACAATGACTATTGGATTAGTTGTTGCCATCATAGGTTATATTGTATTAGGTAGTAAATATGGAATGATGGGAGCAGCTGCCGCAGCTATCCTTACCGAAATTACACTATTAATCGGATTTACCCTCTTTATTCGTAAAGGCATGCAATTATTAGTTAAAGGAATTATATTTAATTCCTTAGCCTTTATTATTAGTTACGGTATATACCGAATTGCATTAATCAACTTACCGCCACTAATTGCTTTAACTCTTACTGGTATACTATACGGTATAATTGGAATTGGAATTGATCCTCAAATACGTGGATTTGTTTTAGGGTTTATAAAACAAAAGCTCATTCGCAAACATGCTTAAAAGCAAAAAGCTTTTCCTATTTAAAAATGGAAAAGCTTTTTGCTTTTTTATATACCATCATTTTTCTTCAGTAAAAAAATGCTATATATTCCAGCTCAAATTGACTTACTTTCTGAAAATGCCTTATACTAAATTATATATAAACTATGAAATTCAACGCTTGTAAAAATATATATGCTTCAACAAAAATATATATTTTCTCATGTTAAAACTAAAGAACACACCTTTAAAAATTGGTGTGTTTTTATATGCTACCTAAAAACTAGTTGCTACATGTAACGACTTTCAAAGGAGGATTATCAATTTTTATGAGCATAAAGCCGAATAATAAATTCTTTTCCAAGAAAACAATGATAATTATACCAATATTATTATTGTGCGCTTTTGCTTTTCATTATTTCTTTTTAACATCTAATCAAGCCTTTTCTGGTACAGGGGATGCGTTACGTCAATTTGGCTTTTTTACGTTTCTTCTACAACATGCCTTTAAAGATGGCAACCTTTTTTGGTCTTTTGATTATGGATTAGGTGGAGATTTATTTGGAGAGTTTAGTTATTATTACAGCACATCACCGTTTTTCTGGATTACACTGTTACTACCTAAACTAAGTCTTGAGCAAGTATATGACGTGAAATTATACATGAGTATTTTAAAAAACTTTTTAGCTATGGTATTCATGTATGGTTCTTTACGTTACCATAATAAAACAGCATTCTCATCTTTTGTTGCTGCTATTATATATGGTGGCTGTATTACTTTCATCCGCCACTCTTTACTATGGGATTTCATGGCTGATGCCATTGTATTTTTACCATTAGTAATATGGGGACTTGATAAATATATTATTGAAAAGAAGCACGGCCTTTTCCTAATCGCTGCTACTTTAATGTTAGCATCAAACTTTTATTTTGCTTTTATCACAAGTATTTTCATATTTATTTATGCATTATTCCAATACTTTGCGACACAACAAAATAAAACGATTGTCTCTTTTCTAACTTATTATATTAGAATCGGTTTATTGTACGGATTATCACTCGGTTTAGCCGCCGTTTGCTTCCTCCCATCAGTTAATGCCGTATTTAGCGCTGATCGACTATCAAAAAAGTTTGAGATACCATTATTATTTGAAGATAAATTTTATAAAGATTTAATGGAAAATATTTTCTTCATGTATAATGCTGAAAATCATCAATTAGCTTTACCAACTTTAATTTTATTCTTAATCGTATTTGGAATGTTTATACGTGATAAACTCGTTAAGAATAAAGTATTCTTTACGTTATTCATGTTCATTCTGTTTATGCTTCCATATACATATTCTATGTTTAATGGTTTTTCAGCAATGCAATCTAGATGGTTTTATTTATTTGTATTTGTAATTGCCCAAACAATTGCATACATTCTAGATTGGATGATTATTCATAAGAAAGACTACAAATTACCTTATTTAATAAGTTTATTAGTGTCTATTGGATTATTCATTTATGCATTTTATAGAAAGGCAAATATAAATGTAACTGATAAACCTTTACAAGACGTTGATAACATTTTACTCGGAACTGTCGTTCTTTCTGTTATTACAGTATGTTTATGGCGTTATATTTCTAAACCTTTCATACAATTTTTAGTTGTATTGAACGTACTCGTTAGCACAATTTCTATGAATTATATGTATGCGAATAATATACTTAGCACAGTTTACGGACAGAGCCAGATTTCAACTGAAAAGTTACACGAACCAGGCTATGATAATCAAGAAGAAATTGCTGCAATTCGCTACATACAAGAAAATGATAAAGACTTTTATCGTATTCTTAATCCATATAGCGAATATAACACACCAATGCTACAAGGATATCATGGCGTAAGTACGTATCAAAGCTTGGTTAATTATTATGTCCATGACTTTATGAAAAATAAATATGGCGTATTCCAAATGTACGATACACCTTCAATGTTTTATCAAGCTGATAGTCGACTACTACTCGAAAATATGCTAGGTATAAAATATCGCGTATTAAGTGCTGATACAGATTCAAAGAATGTACCTTATGGATATAAACTATTACAGCAAGTAGGACCATATAATATTTACAAAAATGACTATGCTTTACCGTTAGGATATGTATATGATTCGGCTATAAGTGAAGAAGAATTTTCTAAATTAAACTTCGCTCAGCGTGATCAATTATTATTACATGCTGTTGTCGTTAATAATACAAAAGAATTTTCATTAAACCATTTTAATAAACAAGACCTTAAATCAAAGGCAGTATCTATTAAAACGGAAAAAGCAAAATTCGAAAACATGAAAAAACAAGAAAATAAACTAATTGTTCATGGCTTTGGAAATATGATTGTACCTATCAATTATCCTGATACACCTGGTGATCTACTGATAGAATTAAAATTAAAAAATGCAGGCACATTCAATGCAACTGTTAATGGAAAAACGATAGGAAAAGGGGACGATGCTGGTGCATACTCTTATCCGTTAGAAAGGTTTGTTTACAATTTGGGCAATGAGCGTCCAGAAAACCTAACTATCTCTATTGATATGGCAGGTGAGTATGAATTAGGTGACTTGCAAGCAAATATTGTAAACTATGAAAGTATACAAAAAGAAACAAAAAAACTAACTGAAAATAGGCTTGAAAATATTTATTATAAGAACAATTATTTAAAAGGGGATATCAAATCAAATAAAGACGGGCTCTTATATCTATCTGTCCCATATAGTAAAGGCTGGACTATAAAAATTGATGGGAAAGAAACAAAATTTACGAAAGCGAATTCTGCCTTTATCGGTGTTCCAATTACAAAAGGTTCACATGTAATCGAAATGACTTACGTTACACCTTACTTCAAATTAGGTATGACCATATCAATCATCTCACTAATTATCTGTATAGCTTTACTAATTTTCAAAAATCCAAAAGCACGACGAAAATTTTCTTTTAAAAAGCAATAATGAGCACTTAATGAATCATGAAGCTATCTATTTAGATAGCTTCCTAAAATAATATCTAAATATTATTTTAATCCACTACAAACAAGGAGTGTCAAACATGACCCTTTCAATAGTTGTACCATGCTACAATGAAGAAAAGGTGCTTCGAGCCTTTTATTCAGAGACTTCCCTTGAAATTCATAAATTAACTACCGATTATGAATTTGTTTTTGTTAATGATGGTAGTAAAGATGATACTTTAAATATTTTACGTGATTTAGCTAGTGCAGATTCATCGGTACACTACATATCATTTAGTCGAAACTTCGGAAAAGAAGCTGCAATGTTAGCTGGTTTAAAATATGCTACAGGCGATGCAATTGTTATTATGGATGCTGACTTACAACACCCTCCTACGTTAATAAAAGAACTGTTAGAAGGATATAACGACGGCTACGACCAAGTCATTGCAAAAAGAACAAGAACTGGTGATTCACCCGTTCGCTCTTTCGTCTCTCGTCTTTACTATAAAGTGATGAATAAATTTGTAGATATTGAATTAGTAGACGGTATTGGTGACTTTAGACTTTTAAGTCGAAGAGCAGTAGATTCTTTATTATCTTTAAGTGAATACAACCGATTTTCAAAGGGCTTATTTTCTTGGATCGGTTATAACGAATTAATCATTGAATATGAAAATGTATTACGTTCTGATGGAGAAAGTAAATGGACCTTCTCGAAATTATTAAATTATGGAATTGATGGTGTAATTTCATTCAATAATAAACCGTTACGTCTATCTATATATCTTGGATTACTAACAACCATTTTAGGACTTTTATACGTAATCACTACGTTCGTTCAAATCATCCTCGGTGGTGTGGAAGTTCCTGGTTACTTTACTCTCATTTCCGCTATACTATTTATTGGCGGTATTCAACTCATATTCCTAGGTGTTATTGGTGAATATATCGGTCGTATTTATTATGAAACAAAACGTAGACCGCATTTTATTGTAGCTGAAAAGAAAGTTAGTGAAGTTAAACAAAAGGCATAACCAAAAAGTTACTTCTGTAGGAGAAGTAACTTTTTTATATACTAACATTTACAAACACTTCTTTTGAAAAAATATACATTTTGAAATGATAGCATTATATGAAAGAATTTAGTATCATGATTCAAGGTACTATTTCAAGTTGGACGGAGGATACTATGAGCTTATTAACAGTTGAAAAATTAGGACATACATTTGGCGATCGTACATTATTTAAAGATGTATCTATGCGATTATTAGCAGGTGAGCACGTTGGATTAGTTGGTGCAAACGGTGTTGGTAAATCAACATTCATGAATATCATTACTGGTCAGCTTATTCATGACGAAGGTCGTGTAGAATGGACACCAGGCACACATTACGGTTACTTAGATCAGCATACGGTTTTAACGCCTGGACGTACAATTCGTGACGTACTAGCGGATGCATTTTTACCGTTATTCGAAAAGGAAACAGCTTTAAATGAAGTTACAGAAAAAATGGGAACTGCTACACCAGAAGAACTAGAAGAACTTCTTGAACAAATGGCAGAAATACAAGATGCACTTGAAGCAGGTGGTTTCTATTTACTAGATATGAAAATTGAAGAGGCTGCACGTGGTCTTGGAATTGATGCTATTGGTTTAGATCGTGATGTTTCAGCACTAAGTGGTGGACAACGTACAAAAGTATTGCTTGCAAAGCTATTACTTGAACAACCAGAAGTGCTATTGCTTGATGAACCTACTAACTATTTAGATGTTGAACATATTCATTGGTTAACAACTTATTTAAAAGAATATCCACATGCGTTCTTATTAATTTCTCATGATACAGAATTTATGAACAAATGTGTTGATGTTATTTTCCATCTAGAATTCACAAAAATGACACGCTATACAGCGACATATGAAAAATTCCTAGAACTAGCAGAAATTAATAAAAATCAACATATAAACGCTTATGAAAAGCAGCGCGAGTTTATCAAAAAGCAAGAAGACTTCATTGCAAAGAACAAGGCTCGTTATTCAACGACAGGTCGTGCAAAGAGTCGTCAAAAACAACTTGATCGCATGGAACTTATTGATCGTCCGGAAACAGCAATTAAACCTGAATTCTCATTTAAAGAAAGTCGTGCAAGTAGTCGCTTTGTCTTTGAAGGTGAAAATGTAGAAATCGGATATACACATCCGCTACTACCAAAACTATCAATGACAATTGAGCGTGGTGAAAAAATTGCTATTGTTGGATGTAATGGTGTTGGTAAATCAACGTTACTAAAAACAATCTTAGGTAAAATTAAACCTTTAAACGGTAAAACAAGTCTTGGTGACTTCTTAGAGCCTGCATACTTTGAGCAAGAAGTTAAAGCTGATAATATAACACCAATTGATGATGTATGGAATACATTCCCTGGCCTAGACCAGCATCAAATTCGTGCGATGTTAGCAAAATGCGGATTAAAAAATGAACATATTTCTCGTCCATTAAGTCAATTAAGTGGTGGAGAACAAGCAAAAGTTCGTTTATGTAAGTTAATGGGTGAAGAAAGTAACTGGCTACTATTTGATGAGCCGACAAACCATCTTGATGTTACAGCAAAAGAAGAACTTAAGAAGGCTATGAAAGCATACAAAGGGACTATTCTTCTTGTATGTCACGAACCGGAATTCTATGAAGATTGGATCACAAAGGTTTGGGATGTAGAAGAATGGTCTCAAAATAGTAAGTAATCATTAATAAAAAACTCCTTGTGTAGACAAGGAGTTTTTTATTAAGAATTTTTTATATTGTAGTATCCTATAAGGCGTAAGCGAAATTCTTTTAATTCCGGATACACCTCTAAATTTGCTAACATACCTCTAATTACCGGAATTCTTGGATTAAGCAATCGCATTTCCGCCTCTAAAACATCTAATGTTACTAGCAGCTCATCGTCCTCTAATTGATCAGCTAGAGTGCGCTTAAATCCAATAATTTCTTTTAAAAAATGCTCTTTAACCTGTTCCTTAATGAGCTCTGATTTACAAAGAAATTCTCCAAGCTTTTCTTCATGTAAAATAGGCTCTTCCGAAGACTCTACCAAGCCATCTACTAAATTATCTACTCTTTTTAAAATAAAAGCAGAGACGTAAGATAAATCAATTTCTGTTGCTTGTAAAATAATTAATTCTAAATACCCACGGCATATGCCTTCCACCATAATTACTAAATCCAATAAATATGGCATAATCTTTTTACCATAAATGGACAATAAACTATTTCGATAAAATGCATGAGACTCTAACTTCATCCGCATCATAAATTCTTCCACTTCTTTATTAAACGGAATCGCATTTTCTCTCGCATGCATAATAATAAACTCTTTATGCTTTTGTATATCATTAAACTGACAATGTAATTGTTTTGCAAATTTTTCACGTGGTAACAAAGACTCTTGCTCAATATCCAGCATTTTCTTTTGAATTTTGTCATAATAATATCGAAGTGTCGCTAATAAAAGCTCATCTTTCGATTTAAAGTACAAATAAAAAGCTCCCTTTGAAATACCACAAGTGGTGACGATTTCTTGTACCGACGTTGCATTTACACCCTTAGTCGCAAATAACTTCATAGCCGATTCTATAATTAAACGCTCTTTTTCTTTCATATCTTCTCTCCTAAATTTAATCTCGCATCTTATTATGGATTTATTATACCATCTCTTTTTATTGACGATTGACCAAACGGTCAGTTATATTATGTATTAGACTGACCAGTTGGTCAATATAATAAAAAGGGAGCGCAAACATGAACAAAATCATCAATTTCTCGTTAAAAAATAAGTTCGCAGTTTGGCTACTAACCATTATTGTTACTATTGCGGGAATTTACTCTGGCCTCAATATGAAGCTGGAAACAATTCCTGATATTACAACACCGATTGTGACAGTAACTACGGTCTATCCTGGTGCTACACCAGAAGAAGTAGCCGATAAAGTTTCAAAGCCGATGGAAGAACAACTACAAAATTTAAGTGGTGTTAACGTTGTTAGCTCATCATCTTTTCAAAACGCATCTTCTATTCAAGTAGAATACGATTTTGATAAAAATATGGAAAAAGCAGAAACAGAAATTAAAGAAGCTCTCACAAATGTAAAGCTCCCTGACGGTGTTAAAGACCCTAAGGTTTCACGAGTAAACTTCAATGCTTTTCCAGTTATTTCGTTAAGCGTAGCAAGCAAGAATGAATCTTTAGCTACCTTAACTGAAAATGTAGAAAAAAATGTTGTACCAGGATTAAAAGGACTTGATGGTGTGGCATCTGTTCAAATTGCAGGTCAACAAGTAGATGAAGTACAGCTCGTCTTCAAGAAAGATAAAATGAAAGAACTAGGACTAAGTGAAGATACTGTAAAAAATGTGATTAAGGGATCGGATGTATCTTTACCACTTGGCTTATACACATTTAAGGACACGGAAAAATCAGTTGTTGTAGATGGCAATATTACAACGATTAAAACATTAAAAGAACTTAAAATCCCAGCTATACCTTCATCACCTAACGGTCAAGGTAGTCAAAATGCTGGCGCTGGCGCACAAACGCCACAAATGAATCCAGCTGCTATGAACGGGATTCCAACAGTTACATTAGACGAAATTGCTGACATTAAAGAAGTTGGGAAAGCAGAATCCATTTCTCGAACAAATGGAAAAGAAGCAATTGGAATTCAAATTGTGAAGGCCTCTGATGCAAATACAGTTGATGTTGTAAATGCAGTAAAAGATAAAGTAAAAGATCTTGAGAAAAAATATAAAGATTTAGAGATCATTTCAACATTCGACCAAGGTGCACCTATTGAAAAATCAGTTGAAACAATGCTAAGCAAAGCAATTTTCGGTGCTATCTTTGCGATTGTTATTATTATGCTGTTCCTACGAAATATTCGAACAACGTTAATCTCTGTCGTTTCAATACCACTTTCTTTATTAATTGCTGTTTTAGTCATAAAGCAAATGGATATTACGCTTAACATTATGACACTTGGAGCAATGACCGTTGCTATAGGCCGCGTTGTCGATGACTCAATTGTTGTTATTGAAAATATTTACCGACGTATGTCGTTATCAGAAGAGAAATTGCGCGGAAAAGATTTAATTCGTGAAGCTACGAAAGAAATGTTTATCCCAATTATGTCTTCTACCATTGTAACAATTGCTGTATTTTTACCACTTGGACTAGTAAAAGGTATGATTGGTGAAATGTTCTTACCATTTGCCTTAACTATCGTCTTCGCTTTATTAGCATCATTACTAGTAGCTGTTACAATCGTACCAATGCTAGCTCACTCTTTATTTAAGAAAGAGAGTATGAGGGAAAAAGAAGTACATCATGAAGAAAAACCAAGTAAATTAGCAAATGGTTATAAACGCATACTTGCATGGGCTTTAAATCACAAAATTATTACATCAAGTATCGCTGTCCTTCTATTGGTTGGTAGTCTTGCACTTGTACCAGTTATCGGTGTAAGTTTCTTACCTTCTGAAGAAGAAAAAATGATTATTGCAACATATAATCCTGAACCAGGTCAAACGTTAGAAGACGTTGAAAAAATTGCAACAAAAGCTGAGAAGCACTTCCAAGATAATAAAGACGTCAAAACAATTCAGTTCTCATTAGGTGGAGAGAATCCAATGAGTCCTGGTCAATCAAACCAAGCAATGTTCTTCGTGCAATATGATAACGACACGAAAAACTTCGAAAAAGAGAAAGAACAAGTCGTTAAAGATTTACAGAAGATGTCTGGCAAAGGCGAATGGAAAAACCAAGACTTCGGAGCAAGTGGCGGTAGTAATGAAATTAAACTATACGTTTACGGAGATAGCTCAGAAGACATTAAGCCTGTCGTAAAAGATATTCAAAATATCATGAAGAAAAATAAAGACTTAAAAGATATAGATTCTAGTATTGCAAAAACATATGCAGAGTACACTTTAGTCGCAGATCAAGAAAAGCTAAGTAAAATGGGCTTAACGGCTGCTCAAATTGGAATGGGACTTTCTAATCAACATGATCGCCCTATTCTGACAACAATTAAAAAAGACGGTAAAGATATCAATGTATATGTAGAAGCTGAAAAACAAAATTATGAAACAATCGATGACTTAACAAATCGCAAAATTACAACACCACTTGGTAATGAAGTAGCTGTGAAAGATGTTATGACTGTAAAAGAAGGTGAAACATCGAATACAGTAACACACCGAGATGGACGTGTTTACGCAGAGGTTAGTGCAAAACTAACATCTGATGACGTTTCAAAAGCATCTGCTGCAGTCCAAAAAGAAGTAGATAAAATGGATCTTCCTTCCGGTGTAGATGTTTCTATGGGCGGTGTTACTAAAGATATTGAAGAATCATTCAAACAACTGGGCTTAGCGATGTTAGCTGCGATTGCCATTGTATACTTCGTTCTTGTCGTTACATTTGGCGGTGCTCTTGCACCATTCGCAATTCTATTCTCGCTACCATTCACAATTATTGGGGCTCTTGTTGCCTTATTAATCTCTGGTGAAACATTAAGTGTATCTGCAATGATTGGGGCGCTTATGTTAATCGGTATCGTTGTAACAAACGCAATCGTGCTTATCGACCGCGTTATTCATAAAGAAAATGAAGGTTTATCAACACGTGAAGCTTTATTAGAAGCTGGTGCAACACGCCTTCGTCCGATTTTAATGACTGCAATTGCAACAATCGGTGCTCTTATCCCGCTTGCATTAGGATTTGAAGGTAGTGGCTTAATTTCTAAAGGACTTGGTGTAACAGTAATTGGTGGATTAACAAGTTCAACGTTATTAACACTTCTTATTGTTCCAATCGTTTATGAAGTATTAAGCAAGTTCAAAAAGAAAAAAGCAAAATAACAAAAAAATAACCTCGCTAACTGCGAGGTTATTTTTTATTTCCAAACAAGATTAGGAAATCGCCATAGCCTTCTTTCTCTAATTCCTCTTTTGGAATAAATCGAAGAGCTGCGGAATTAATACAGTAACGAAGGCCATTTGGTCCTGGACCGTCTGGAAATACGTGCCCAAGATGTGAGTCTCCTTCTTTACTTCTCACTTCTGTACGTGTCATATTATGACTCACATCCATCTTTTCTTTCACACTTGCTGACATAACTGGTTTTGTAAAACTAGGCCATCCACATCCACTATCAAATTTGTCTAGAGAAGTAAACAGCGGCTCACCTGAAACGATGTCTACATAAAGACCTTCCTCTTTATGGTTCCAATACTCATTTCGAAATGGTGGTTCTGTACCATTTTCCTGTGTTACATAAAACTGCATCTCATTGAGTTTTTCTTTTAAATGAGCATTATCCTTTGGCCAATGTTGCTTAATAAAAGCATCTCGTCCTGAGCCTTTACGATATAACTCATAGCGGAATGTGTTTTTCTTATGATACCCTTGGTGATATTCTTCAGCTGGATAAAATGTAGCTGCTGGTAATATTTTTGTCGCAATTGGTTTTGAAAAGCGTCCACTCTGCTCAAGCTCTTCTTTTGAGGCCTCAGCTTTTTTATGTTGTTCTTCATTATGATAAAAAATCACCGTTTCATAAGACTGCCCGCGGTCGTGGAATTGTCCCCCAATATCAGTCGGATCAATTTGTCTCCAATATATATTTAACAATTCCTCATACGGCATTTTATTTGCATCAAATGTAATTTGTACTGCTTCATAATGTCCTGTTGTTTCTGAGCACACTTCTTTATACGTTGGGTCCTCTTTATGACCGCCTGTATAACCTGAAACAACCTGTATAATTCCCTCCATCTCTTCAAATGGAGAAACCATACACCAGAAACACCCTCCAGCAAATGTAGCCAATTCTACCTTTTCATTTACAGCCATTACTTCACCCCTATTCTATATTCTCCTTACAGTATGGCATAAGAAACATAATGTTATAAAAGAAAAAGCATCGAACATCGATGCTTTTTCTCTACTCCACTTTATTTTGTTCCAACATCCTTCTCAATTTCATCACTTGTCACGTCTAAAACATCTAGTAAGAAAATGAAGATTGGAATACCGATAATCAGTCCCCATACACCTAAGAAGTGCTCTGAGAAAATTAATACCATAAAAGTATAGAAAATCGGTAAATTTGTTTTTTGCGACATAAACTTCGGATTTAATACGTAACTTTCAAGCGCATGAATCACTGTTACGATAACTAAAATATAAACAACGTACATAATACCGCCAATATTGTAAGCAATCATACAAAGTGGGAATAACGAAATGATAACCCCCGCTACTGGAATTAATCCAAGCAAGAAAATCATTAATGCTAAACCTAATAATTGCGGGAATCCTAATATCCATAGTGCAATCACGGATAAAACACAGTTAACAACTGCAATTAAAAATTGTGCTTCGATTACTTTTCCGAATGAACGTGCAAATTTCTTACCGAAGTACTCAATTTCAGTATAGAAAATTGCAAGCCTGCTTTCTTTAAACTTTGCAGTAAAACCAACAATACGAGATTTTTCTAGTAAGAAAAACAAACTCAAAATTAAAGAAAGTAAAACTTGAAGACCAAATTTACCAACATTCGTAATTGATTTATACAAAATGTCTACGCCTTGTCCTACATATTTAGAAAGCTCCATATGATTGACAGCATTAACTGCATACTTAATTAGTTCACTATCTGGTGGGTTTCTTAAAAATACATTGAATTGGTAAATCAATTGTGAAATTTGTATCGTTAATACTGGTAAATATTTAAATAGCGTAATAGCAATTCCACCAATTAACATTACATATAGAAATGCTATAATAATTTTTCGATTAATAGGCATGAAATGATCTAATTTGCGGGAAATAAACTTTTGGAATCGATCCATTAAATACGTGAGAATAAACGTAATTAATATTAAATTCAACATACTTTGCAGCCCGTATAACACGAGAGCAAGTATTACTAATACGAGTAACCTCTGAAATCCTTTGCTTTGAAACAGGTTTTTTATTTGCATAATCGACGAATACTCTCTCCTGTCCTATAAACTAAAACGTTAATAAGTAGATTTCTCTCTCTTTTCTACTTTTAATTATTCATTCATATTAAGATTTTTATAAACTCATTATATGCCTACCTTAACAGGTATATAGTAGCTTACTTCTTATTTTACAATACAATGACCTAATTCAAAACGTATTCTACATAGTATTAATGAAGATTTAAGGAAACTTACATTTTTTTAAATAGGTCTTACCACTACTGTAACATAAAAAGCAAGCTATCAGTAGAAATCTGTCCTACAAATAGCTTGCTTTTCTTATTTTTTAAGTAAGTTTTACTATCCAATGAATGGCATGAACATCGGGATGACAACTACTGTTACAACCCCAACTACCGTTACAGCGATACTTGCCATCGCTGCCTCTACCTCACCCATTTCAATTCCTACTGCAACTCCTAGTGCATGGCCCGCTGTTCCAAGTGCTAAACCTTTTGCAATCGGATGTTTCACTCTAAATGTTTTTAAGAATAATGCTCCTAATGCGTATACGATAACTGCGTTGAAAATAACCGCAAACGATGTAATTGCAGGAATACCACCGATACTTTCTGAAATTGGTAACGCAATTGCTGTTGTTGCTGCTTGTGGTAGCATTGAATTCATTACTGCTGTATCTAAACCGATTGCTTTTGCAACAATGAACACGACAATTACTGAACAAATAGATCCAACCACGATAGCTGATAAAATTTGCCACCAATATTTTTTCAACTTATCAACTTGTTTATATAGTGGGATAGCGAATGCAATTGTTGCTGGCTCTAAGAAGAAACTAATCATTTTTCCACCAGTATTATATTCTTCAAAAGTAAAGTTACCTACCTTTAGAAAGACAATCCCTAATACCATCGCTACGAATAATGGTGTAAATAGGAAGAACCCTTTTGAATGCTTGAATAATAATGTTCCGATTCCGTATGCGATTAATGAAACGACGATTCCGAAATATGGAGTCATTGTGCTTGCCATGTTCATTACCTCCTAACAATATATAAATTCAATGGTTACGCAACCTTTCCTTGCTTGCGTCCTTTATTTACTACTTTCAATTCTTTTGTATCTTCTGTTTCTTTTTCATCTTTTCCTAAAATAAATTGTGCAAATAATCCTGTTACAGCGAGTAAAATAACTGTTGCTACAACAATTACAGTTAAAATTTGTACAAAGTATTGCCCCATTACGCCAAGAGAATTAATAACTGAAATACCTGATGGGACGAAAAGGAATCCGATAATACCGGTTAAAGCTGTTCCAAGTGATTCAACTTGCTCCAATTTAATTACTTTTAAACATAATAGACTAAATAAAATAACTAACCCGATTACCGATGAAGGCATTGGAATTGGTAAATGCGTTGCAATAATATTTGAAATTAACATAATAGCTGAGAATATAAATGCTTGTGATAAGAAACTATATACTTTTTTCGTACTCATTTTGGCCACCTCTTTCGATTTGGTACCTTTATTGTATAGGATATAAACACCAAAGTAAGCGTTTACATAACGGAACGTCAAATATACAGAATCAGTTACAAATATAAAAGGATGAAATACAAAAGCTGCTTCTTAAATACGAAGCAGCTTCTTGAGTTCTTTTGCATATGTACGGCTAACAGGTACTTTCGATCCTTCTTTCATGATTAAATTATAAGTAGAATTGAACCATGGCTGAATTTCAGTAATATGATTAATATTCGCAATAAAGCTACGATGGATGCGCATGAAGCTTGCTTGTGGTAACTTCTTCTCTAAAATTACAAGTGTATCATGTGTTACATACGTTTCCCTCATTGTTTTTACTGTTACTTTCCCATCTACAAGCCCTACATATATAATGTCTTCAATATTCACAAGTACGATTGATTCTTCAATTGGTAATGCTAATTTATGCATCTCTGCTGCTACATCTGTCCCCTTTATTTCGTGCTTCGTTTCTATTTGCGCTTGTTTTTGTTTTTTATACTTCTTTAATGTTTGCACAATACGTTCTTCATCAAATGGTTTTAAAATGTAGTCTAACGCATCTACTTCAAATGCTTGCAGCGCATATTGATCATAGGCAGTAGCAAATACAATTGCAGGTGGATTTTTCATCTTCTTTAATATATTCGCGATTTCAAATCCGTTATCATCGGATAATTGAATATCTAAAAACACAATATCTGGTCTACTTTGCATTAGTTCTTCTAATGCGTCTTCCACACAATCAGCCTCACCAACTATCTCAACTTCTTTCGTTCTCTCTAATAAATACTTTAGTTCATCACGTGCTAACATTTCATCGTCAACTACTAATACTTTTAACACCCGGCTCTTCCTCCCCTACTTTTTTTGGAATAATAAAGGTAATCTCCGTCCCTTTATTTAATTCACTTTCGATATGAAGCATCGTTTCTTTCCCAAATAACCCAATAAGACGTTCATTAATATTATATAAAGCTGTTCCAGTCCCTTTCTTTGATGAAACTACCATCTTTCCTAATTGTTCTAAACGTTCTTCCTCAATTCCCTGTCCATTATCTTTTACTTCAAAGTGAACCATACCCTCTTTTTCAAAAACATGCACTTCCACTTCGCATATTGGTTGCTTCTTCGGAAAAGCATGTCGCAGTGCATTTTCAACCAATAGTTGAAGAACAAATGGTGGTACTAAAGTTGTCTTTAGCTCATCCTCAATATACATCTTTACCTCATACTTATTTGGGAACCTTGCTTGTTCTAGTGATAAGTATGCCTGTACGTGGTTTAATTCTTGCTCTAGTGGAATCAATAACTGACGTGCCCCTTGCAAATTACAACGAAAATACACGCTCAGCTGTAATAGTAACTTCCTTGCTTTTTCTACATCTGTTCGGCATAAAGCTGATACTGTATTAATCGCATTAAATAAAAAGTGCGGGTTAATTTGCGCTTGTAATGCTTTTATCTCCGCATCTTGAAGTAATTTACTTTGCAACTCAGCTTCTCCTAACTCTAACTGCGTGGAGAATATCTTTGCTAACCCTTCTGCTAATTCTTCTTCAACGCGACTTAACTGGTTAGAATTTTTGAAATACAGTTTTAATGTACCTATCGTATTTCCATGTGAAGTTAGTGGAATAACAATAGCGGCTTGTAAGGGACAGCTTTCATGTTGGCAATTAATAACCTCACGTGATTTCGCCTTCATTATTTGCCCTGTATGTAAAACCTCTTTTGATAAACCAGTTATTAAACTATGTGAAGGAATATGGTGATCTGATGCTAATCCAACGTGCGATAATATTTTCTCTGTATCTGTTAAAGATACCGCATCCGTTCCTGTAAAGCGGTGAATAATTTGTGCCACATGCTTACACGATTCTTCTGTTAAACCTTGACGAAAATACGGTAACGTTTTATCAGCAATACGCAATACTTTATGAGTCTGAAGTGCTTTTGCATTCTCCTCCTGACGCAAAATAGCTTGTATCATAGAAAGTAAAATAAAACTTCCAAAACTATTTACAAGAATCATCGGTATCGCTATTGTTTTCACAACGCTAATTCCATCCTCTATAATTAATAAAATCATAACCATTTCTAAAGATACGATAAAAACACTTAAAACTGCTGAAAACTTAGGAGTAATTGTACGATTATATTTTTTGAAAATATATCCGATATAACCAGTTATAATCCCCGCTAAAATAGAAGAGATTGCGCAGCTTAGCGCTGTCGTACCACCAAGCATATAACGATGAATACCAGCAATAAACCCTACTCCAACCCCTACGATAGGGCCACCAAGTAAGCCACTAATACCAACACCCATAATACGCGTATTCGCAATTGTACTTGACGAAGAAACACCTTGTAACCAATTTTCATTCATAATCGTATTTCCTGCTATTTCAATCCCAGTGTAATTGCTTACAATTGTAAATACCGAAAAAATACAAATAAGCTTAAGCTTATCTACATAGCCATCCTGTTTATGAAGGAGACGTCTGAAAGTTTTAATATGAGAGAGTAAAAATCCTAAAATAACTATAAGTCCGACTCGTTCAATCATCATGAGTACTAAATTTAGCATCTTTGATTCATTCCTTTTTATTTAGTTAGTTTTATTATGGGAAAATAATGAAGTCGGCGTCAAGAAGAACGAAATATTTTTTGAAATATTTTACACATAATAACTTCCTCTTTATTTGACAATACAATAGAAGAGTGCTAAAAATAAAGTAATATAATACAGTCCTTTAACCCAACCCCGTGAGGTTGAGAAGGAAGTCGGAATACAATATACGTATGTTCTTTTTTGGGGATACGTATGCTTTTTTGGCCTTCTCATCATATCAGGTGAGAAGGCCTTTTGTTATTCTTCCATAGCGACTGTAGAAAATAAGGAGGAGTAATAATGAACGTCACTACTGATGTACAACAAATAACAGAGGAGACGAAAGCGAAAAGATATAAAACATTATTTGGTTCTGCGCTAGGATATGCAGCAGAAGGTTTAGATATGTTGCTATTATCTTTCGTACTTGTCTATATTTTAAAAGAGTTTCACTTAAGTCCTGTTGAAGGTGGAAACTTAACATTAGCTACCACAATAGGGATGTTAATTGGTTCTTATTTATTTGGATTTATTGCTGATTTATTTGGACGTATTCGTACAATGGCCTTCACAATCTTACTGTTTTCACTAGCAACCGCACTCATTTATTTCGCAACAGACTACTGGCAATTATTAATTCTTCGCTTTTTAGTTGGAATGGGAGTTGGTGGTGAATTCGGAATCGGAATGGCCATTGTAACAGAAACATGGTCTAAAGAAATGCGCGCTAAAGCGACATCTGTTGTTGCACTTGGATGGCAATTTGGTGTACTGGTTGCTTCACTCCTTCCAGCATTTATTGTCCCGCATTTTGGATGGAGAGCCGTTTTCTTATTTGGATTAATTCCAGCTTTACTAGCTGTCTATGTCCGTAAAAGTTTAAGTGAACCGAAAATATGGGAGCAAAAACAACGCTACAAAAAAGAACTATTGCAAAAAGAAGCTGCAGGTAAATTAACACCTACTGAAGCAGAACAACTAAAACATATAAAAAAATTCCCACTTCGAAAGTTATTTGCCAGTAAAAAAGTAACAATCACAACAATCGGTCTTATTATTATGTCATTTATCCAGAACTTCGGATATTACGGAATCTTCACATGGATGCCAACTATTTTAGCAAATAAATATAACTATACATTAGCAAAAGCAAGTGGCTGGATGTTCATTTCTACCATCGGTATGCTAATTGGAATTGCAACCTTTGGTATTCTAGCTGATAAAATTGGTCGTCGTAAAACTTTTGCAATTTATTATATTGGCGGTACAGTATACTGCCTCATTTACTTCTTCTTATTCACAGATTCAACATTATTATTATGGGGAAGTGCATTGCTTGGATTCTTTGCAAATGGAATGATGGGAGGATTTGGGGCAATTTTAGCTGAAAACTATCCTGCTGAAGCTCGCTCTACCGCAGAAAACTTTATTTTCGGTACAGGACGTGGATTAGCTGGATTTGGGCCTGTTATCATCGGCTTACTCGCTACAGGTGGCAACCTACTTGGAGCATTGTCCCTGATTTTTATCATCTACCCAATCGGGTTAATTACAATGCTACTATGTGTACCAGAAACAAAGGGAAAAGTATTAGATTAAACGTAAAAGAGGAAGCATCTCATTTAAGATGCTTCCTCTTTTACGTTTTTATTTATTTTGATTTACTAGCCTTCTGAAATAAGAATGCAGTTTTATCTTCTTCTTTTACAATACCTTGTTTTAATGCTAATTCTCCCGCAACTTTAGGCGCTAACCATAGCATCGGGAATAACAAAATTGATACCGGAACTGCCGTCACTACGATAAACGATTGTAGCGCATTAATACTTCCTTCACCCATATATAAAAGAATTGCTGCAACTGCTCCCATAATAAGCGACCAAAAAATTCGCAAACTAATTCTAGGATCTCCGTCTCCAGTCACTGCCATTGAAATGGAATACGCCATTGAATCTCCTGTTGTCACTACAAATAAAATTGTTAATAAAAGAAATGCTGGTCCAATAATATTAGAAAGTGGCAATTGTCCTGTAATTGCAATCATAGCTGCCGGCATACCAGATTCACTTAATGCATCCGAGATAGAACCAGGATTCATTAACTCATAAAACACACCTGATCCACCTAATATAGTAAACCAAAACGTTGTAATAATAGGTGCGATAATTCCAATTGCAACGATGATTTCTCGAATCGTTCTCCCTCTTGAAATTCGACTCACTAAAATTGCCATCATTGGTCCGTATCCAATAAACCATCCCCAGAAAAAGATTGTCCAAGATCCTAACCAACTTGTATCACCACGGTATGTGCTCATCGGTATAAACTCACTTACATAAAATCCAAACGAAGAAACAAACGAATCAATAATAAATCCACCTGGCCCAAATAGTAATATGAATGCCATTAACAAAATTGCTAATCTAACATTTAAATTACTTATAATTTGAATCCCTTTATCAATACCTGTTACTGCCGATATGGTAGACACGGCCACTACACAAACAATAATTGCTAATTGAGTAGTAAATACATCAGAAATTCCAAATAATTCTTGTAACCCATAACTTGCTTGTAAACCTAAAAATCCAATTGGGCCAATTGTACCTGCAGCTACTGCAATAATTGCAGCTGCATCAATTATCGTTCCAAGCAGGCTCTTTCTTAATTTTTCCCCAAAAATAGGATATAAAAGCGTTCGAGGTTTTAGCGGCATACCTTTATGATAATGTCCATACATCATAACTACCGCACTAATTGTACCTAAAATCGTCCATGCTAAAAATCCCCAATGCATATAACTTTGTGCTAAAGCAGGCATAACTGCTTCTTTCGTTCCAGCAGATATACCATCATGTATTGGTGGCACCGTCATCAAATGGTACATTGGCTCTGCTGCTGCCCAAAAAACGCCACCTCCGGCAAGTAATGTAGACATAATAATAGCAAGCCATTTTGCCGTACTAATCTCAGGTTTTTCTAATCCCCCAAGTTTAACTCTCCCATATTTGGAGAACGCCATACACATCGCAACAATAAATGTACCTAATAATAAAACTTGCCAGAAGGCACCAAAATATTTAATTGAAAAAGCGAAACTGTTATTAATCGCACTCTCTACATAATCCTTGTTCAAAAAAACTGCAATTACAAATAATAAAAGTGAACCACCGCTAATAATAAACACAGGCCAATCAGTTTTTCGACTCTTCATCCTCATTTACACTTCCTCCTTCCTCAGCAATCTAAAAAAACAACTTTATTATGTTTTATTGTTTAAACCCAAAACACAATAATTATATATGCATAACATTTTATCGACTTCCCACATACTTATGTTGTCCCTAAAAATATGCCAAATCCCTTATTAAAAAGAAAAAATCTCTTTCTCTTACATAAAAAAGCAAAACAAAAGACCTTATATTTCTATAAGGTCTTCGAAACAGAAATTTGATTATAACATAAGGAACTCCTTGGTTCAAAAATCCTCTTCCAAAAATAACCGAGAGTAAAGGCTTCCATTTGCTACATAACAGTAATTAAAAAAATATATTTTGCAGAAAAAAACTGCACTAAATATTATTTATGAAAGAAATTTGGCTTCAAAATTTCATTCGGATACGGTTTATGATAAATATGAGTGGTAGCTGGAGATAATGGTGGAATAAGCCACACCCAATTACCCGTTACAACACGACCACAAGCAGCTTCTTGCTTCTCAAATTGCTGAAATTGTTGTGCAGCAGTATGATGATCAACAATACTAACTCCTTGTTTTTTAAAAGAGTGTAGTACGGCAATATTCAACTCAATTAGCGCCTTATCCTTCCATAACGTACC
This sequence comes from Bacillus sp. AR8-1, assembly GCF_008042345.1. Taxonomy (NCBI): domain Bacteria; kingdom Bacillati; phylum Bacillota; class Bacilli; order Caryophanales; family Bacillaceae; genus Bacillus; species Bacillus sp. AR8-1. Next base: position 53,100 of record NZ_QNUB01000013.1, on the reverse strand, counting down.
GTTTCTCGATGTATCTAAATCCATCATCTCCGCAACAGCCGGAAGTAAATTATAACGATCATGATCCGCTAAGTTGCGCGCCCCAATTTCTGTTCCCATATACCATCCATTGAACGGAGCGGCTGTATAAGAAATACCGCCAATTTCTAAGCGCATATCTGAAATCATTGGAACCCCATACCATTTTGCTCCAAGTGATGAAATAGGGTATTCTGGGTGTTCAATTGGCACTTCTTTTACTTCTTTCCTCGGAATTTCTTTATATGTAGGCGCCTTCCCGTTTATAGAAAATACAAGTGGCAATACATCGAAATTCGTACCTTCTCCTTGCCAGCCAAGCTCCTGACAAAAGTCCGTAAATGTAGCGGAATGCGAGTCACCGATCACTCCCATTTCAGTTTTATATCCTGCATATCGAATCAATTGGTGATTATAAATTCGTATATTATTTTCCTCACCTTGATATTGCTTAAAAATCGTAATGGTTGGTTTAACTTTTCCATCGTTCGTTGCATATTTAATATGATGAATTAATGCATTATATACACCCTCTTCATCATTTACTTCGCGCGCATCTAATATGTGCATCTTACTCCAAAATAGTCTTCCAATACATCTATTACTGTTACGCCATGCCATTCGTGAACCATGAACAAGTTCTTCAAATGTATGCTCATATGTCCCTGTCTTCTCTATCTCAATTTGAATTTCTTTTATACGTTCTTCTATCAATTGTTCTTTATGAAGCTCCTTATAACAAATCGTAATAAAATTACTTGCTTCCTCTATTAATTGTTTCGTTTTACTCATAAACAATCTCCTTCTATTTCAACAAAACCTTGCTACTTTACAGTATAAGCAAAAAGGATAGGAGTCACAAATGAAATTGAGAGTGTTACTTTTATTGTAATATTTTTCAGAAAATTAACAGACTTACTATTGACTTATATGGAAAATGGGTGTATTTTTGACTCAGGTAAAGTATTTTTACCTAGACCAACTTTTTTTTAAATAGAAAGGAGGTAATGTTATGTCTTCATTTCAATTGCCAAAGCTTTCATATGACTATGATGAACTAGAGCCACATATCGATAGCAATACACTTTCCATTCATCATGGAAAGCACCATGCGACATACGTAAACAATTTAAATGCTACTTTAGAAAATTATACTGAATTACATAATAAATCTTTAGAAGAATTGCTATGTAATTTAGATGCTTTACCGAAGGAAATTGTTACAGCTGTAAGAAATAACGGTGGTGGTCACTATTGTCATAGTCTTTTTTGGGAAGTGATGAGCCCACGAGGTGGCGGTGAGCCTAATGGAGACGTTGCAAAAGTAATTGATTATTATTTCAATACCTTTGACAACTTAAAAGATCAACTTTCCAAAGCAGCTATTAGTCGTTTTGGAAGTGGCTATGGATGGCTTGTTCTTGACGGTGAGGAACTCTCTGTTATGAGTACACCAAATCAAGATACGCCTTTGCAAGAAGGGAAAATCCCCTTACTCGTAATTGATGTATGGGAACATGCTTATTATTTAAAGTATCAAAATCGGCGCCCAGAGTTTGTTACCAATTGGTGGCATACAGTAAACTGGGACCAAGTAAACGAGAAGTATTTACAAGCAATTCAATCACAAAAACATTAGTCGTATGTATAAGGTAAATTTGGTAATGTAAAATCAGTATTGTCGAAATCCTCCAGAATCCCCCGGATTGCCACCGGGGGATTTATGATTACTTCATTGTATTTATATAATGTTTTAAAACATTTTTTATTTCTAGTTTCAGCTCTCGGAACAAAAATCCAAATTTACGAGCCTTTCCATTATGTAACGTACAGTTAGTTACCTCATTATAAGGAGCTATATTTTCTCCAGCTTCCTGGATGAGTGCTTTTATTCCCGTCTTCTCTTCTATGAAATGAATAATTTCTTCCGTAGAAACTACCCCGTTACTACAGGCGTTAATTGGTCCTTTCACATTTTCCATTCCGCACCAAGCTAGAAACTCTCCTGCCTCTTTTTCATGTATAAATGACAAAGTTCCATCTACATGATCCACAACGATAGGTTTTTGGTTCACAACACATTCAACGTAAAATTGTAACCTTTTCGTATAGTCATTTTCTCCAATAACAACTGGAAAACGCACTGCAACGACTGGGAATGTTGCATATTGAAATAAAACCGCTTCGGCTAATCGCTTTCCTTCACTATAATTAAAATCATTTCTATCTCCATATGTAATTGCATATTCGTATGGATTGAAGTCCTCTTCTAACAAACTTAATGCAGGTTCATAGACAGCCATTGAAGATGTCATAATATACTTCTTCGTTTTTCCTTTCAAAACTTCACATACCATTTTCGCTGCATTTGAACTATAGCATAAATTATCGTATACAATATCATAACTTTTTCCTTCTAGACGCTCTTCTAGTAGCTTTCTATCTTTTCTATCGACAATTATTCTTTTTACTGCGCTACCAAAAGAATCTTCAGTAACTCCCCTTGTGGCAATTGTTACATCGTGTCCAGCTTGCAAAAGGTACTCTACTAAATGTTTACCAAAAAACCTTGTTCCTCCTAGCACCAACACTTTCTTCAATTTCATCATCCCCATTTTCATGATTTATGAGATACCACCTCTTTTATTATAAAACGCTAATATATAAAAAAACATGAAATCAGTTTAACGATTCCATGCTTTTATGCAGATCATATATTAACGTACTCGATATTTATAAATACAATAACAGAAGTACAAAATAGAAATTACTGATACATAAACCCATAGTTCATATACGAATCCCTCTCCCCATACTCCCATAAAATAAAATAGTGAAGGTAAAGTCAATGTTACCCATGATTGTACGAAGGCAATCCTTCCAAGATATTGATTGATGTTCTTCTTTTGTGTATTTAATACAAAGAATAAATACCAAAGTAATGCCCACATAAACCACGTTAATGCATTAACAACATCATGGAATTGAACAAATGAAACAACCATATAGAATAAAGCAATAATTGCTACCCAAATACAAAACCATCCTAGACCACTACTATCCATTCCTTTTATAAAAGTAACACCTACATATAAATAAGTTAATCCAAATAAGAAAGTAGCCGCATATGAATACACTGTCCAATTGCTTTGGTCAGAAATCATGATCAAATAAAACGGAATAATAATTTGTAGTGCACCCACAAATAAATTAAAAACACCCGCACTTTTCATCTCTGCTTTCCCTAATATAACAAGACTATTTAAAAATAAAGCTGCCCCTGAAAGTAATAATCCTATATAACCCATATATATTCGTGTGAAAATCTTTACCTTTCACACTTTTAACCTCCCCACACTATAAAGTGATACTGATATTATTTTTCTTCCCATTTAAAACTACATACATAATTTTTCATCTGAATAAGTCAGACCTCCTACCTTAAAAAGGAGCGAACTTAAAACGCTTTCAATAATAAATAATCCTATCAAAACATGAACTAGGATTCCTTGATTATAAACGGACTCTAGCAATGATACAAGTGTTGGAATACTTTTCAATAATACGCTTTCAATTTCTATAAAAAATTAATAAAATAATACATTCCTCTATCTCATTCTACTACCTTCTAGCATAAGATATTGTAAAATCATATCATTTTAAGAAAGGTTTGATATTTATGCCTCTTCATTATCCAAATCATTCCGTTTTTCACTCTACAGGTGTGTTAACAAGAGAGCCTGCAACTATTTCAGCAGTCGTAAACATTGTAAATTTAGATGCATATTACGCTCACTATGTAAATATAGAAGTGTGGGATTGGTCTAATTATTCTAATCCTGTAAAGTTACCTGTATTAATTGGTGAAAATGTAGAAGTAGAATTCCCATATGTTTTACAAGGCAATCATCTCGCAGTCTTTTATGCTAATTTAGATGAGACTGTTGATTTGTATGAAATACGTATTTCTTATCCCGCTCACTCCAATATTATTGCAAATTGTTTCGGGCGAAGTCTCCCACCATATACAAGTCAAGAGGGAAACACAGTATATCACAAACAACTTGTTCGAATTCATTAATTCCTCCTATTATGTAATAGGTGGTGGTCCGTAATACATTCTTTCTTATAAGAAAATTGTATTACGGACCTAAAACGCGATAGTACCCCTTAGCAGTTTTTGATTGTTTCAAACCCTCAATTTTGTATAAGGAATAGGCTTGATTCAAAACCTTTAATTTCTTTTAATAAATTTACATATGCTCGCTGAAATTGCTCTTGTGTTGCTGGATGATCATAAGTGAAGCTTTAATTAGTGGGGGGTTTTACGGGCAGTTGATCCCCCATCTATATCCTTTCCGATAATTTGCCTTATTTATAACAATACCTCTGTAGCACTTTTCAATCTTCATTCACTTACTACTAGGCTATATTAAATACAATTTCGTTCTAAAACGAGAAATAGAACGCATACTTAATAATCAATACCTTTACTTACATTGAAAATATTGATTCCTACATGTGTTGCCAGCCAAATATTCCTATAAAATAGCGAACGTTCTTTTCTAGGTTCGCTAATAAACTTAATAGAAAATGAATATAAAAAATGACCTCTTGCTTTTATGCAAAGGTCATTTTTTTATTCATCATTAAACTTCTAAATAGCCATTTTTATTATTTGATTGCCATTTCCAAGAATCTGCACACATCTCTTCTAATCCGCGTGTTGCCTCCCAGCCTAATTCACGCTTCGCTTTAGATGCATCAGCAAAACACACTGCCACGTCACCTGGGCGACGCTCTGTAATTTTATAAGGAACTTTCTTGCCCGAAACTTTTTCAAACGCTTTAACCATCTCTAGTACACTATAGCCCATGCCTGTGCCTAGGTTATAAGCATCTACTCCTGTTGTATTCAGTACTTTCTCAAGCGCCTTTACGTGACCATTTGCTAAGTCCACAACATGAATGTAATCACGGACTCCCGTTCCATCTTTCGTTGGATAGTCATTTCCGAATACACTTAATTCTTTTAACTTACCTACTGCTACTTGCGTTACATATGGCATTAAGTTATTTGGAATTCCATTTGGATCTTCTCCAATACGCCCACTCTCGTGTGCACCAAATGGATTGAAATAACGAAGTAACGCGATACTCCATTCTGTATCTGCAAATGCTACATCACGCATAATTTGCTCAATCATTAATTTCGTTTGACCATATGGATTTGTTGCACTTAATGGAAACTCCTCCGTAATCGGTGACGTTTCCGGGATACCATATACAGTTGCAGATGAACTAAAGATCATCTTCTTTACATTATGTTTCTGCATTACTTCACATAGCACTAACGTGCTTGTAATGTTGTTATGATAATATGTTAATGGAATCGCTACTGACTCCCCTACAGCTTTAAATCCTGCAAAGTGAATAACTGCTTCAATTGCATTTTCTTCAAAAATTGCGTCAAGCGCTTCGCGATTTAAAACATCTTCTTTATAAAACTTAAATTGTTTTCCTGTTATTTCTTTCACTCGATTTATAGATTCTACCGAGCTATTCGAAAGGTTATCCACTACTATAACTTCGTAACCGCTATTTAGTAATTCTACACATGTATGACTACCAATATATCCTGCTCCACCTGTTACAAGTATTGCCATAATTATAGTCCTCCATATTTCATTCATTATAAACTTCTCAAAGTATATCACATATTTCTTATCCTATGTTTAACATGCGAACACAGAAACTTACATTTTATCCCATAATAATTTTATAACATATATGATTCTAATCAGGTAATAAAAAAACGCCACATAATTTTTATTATGTGGCGTTTTTTTATTAAATTACGTAACAATATACACTTAGAAAATGCGCAAGACTACCTAATAATACAAAAACATGAAAAATTTCATGATGCCCCATATATTTAAACTCTAACCATTTTGGCTTTGTTCCATAAATAAATCCACCAATTGTATAAAAAATGCCTCCAAGTACTAAGAAAATAATGCCTCCTGTACTTAAATTTTCAGCTAACGGTGCAAAGAATAAAACAATTAACCAACCCATCGTAATATAAATTGCTGTCGATAACCACCTTGGACAATTAAACCAAAACATCTTAAATACAATGCCACAAATCGCAGTTGCATAAACTAAACAAAATAATAGTAAACCACTTGCTGAATTTAATGTAATTAAGCAAAAGGGTGCATATGTACCTGCAATTAATATAAAAATCATAGAATGATCTAGCTTCCTAAAGAAGTAAATAACACGTTCATTGGCCACAACACTATGATACACAGCTGATGCCGTATAAAGGACCATCATTCCAATACCAAACAAAATAACAGCTGTAATTGCAGCAAATGATGGCATATTAATAGAAACTTTCACAAGCATAGCTAATAAGGCAATAAATGATAATATCGCTCCACCTAAGTGAGTAAATGCGTTAACTGGTTCCCTTACATAAGCATTCATAATAACACCCCTCATATAATTACATGTAGTTTTAATAACTACATGTAATTATATACACATTTCTTTTTAAGGTCAACATTTACAATTCATTTGTTTCGTAATACCATATTTAAAGATATATTAAACATTAAGTTCCACTAAGTTATAAAAGTGAGGGATTTTACGTGGAAAATATAAATGAATTACTTGAGACATTACATTTAGAAAAAAATATTAAACTTGAGGATATTCCAAATGTTGACTTATATGTAGACCAAGTTGTCCAACTATTTGAGAATACTTATGCAGATACAACAAGAACTGACGATGAAAAAGTATTAACAAAAACGATGATTAATAATTACGCAAAAGGGAAACTATTTATCCCTATCAAAAATAAAAAGTATTCAAAAGAGCATATGATTTTAATTAGCCTAATTTACCAATTAAAGGGCGCACTCTCCATTAACGATATAAAAAGTTCATTAGAAAATATAAATGACTCCTTATTAAACGATGATTCATTCGAATTAAATGCGGTATATAAAAATTATCTTGCTCTTACTGAAAGCAATGTCGAAAGCTTTAAACAAGACGTAAATAAACGTGTTACAGAAGTAAATGAGATTTCTTCCTTAGAAGATACAAAGCTAGAAAAATTTCTACTACTAACATCCTTTGTGACTATGAGTAATATGTATAGACGTTTAGCAGAGCAACTAGTTGATGATTTGAAAAAATCATAAATAAAAAACTATCCACCTATTAAAGTGGATAGTTTTTTATTTACTTAATTGCCTCATGCACTTTTAATTGTTTCCCTTTAATCGTTGTAGTCTTCATGACTTTCAAGACAAGTGGTCCTTTTCCATTTAATATTTCAACGTAAGAAACGTTATCTTGTATCGTAATAATGCCTATATCTTCTGCTGTAACACCTTTAATTTTAGCAATTGTACCGACGAAATCTACCGCTCTAATTTTCTTTTTCTTTCCGCCATTAAAGTACAGCTTCATAATGCCTTTGTTTATGTCAGCATTTTTATCTTTCTTTATAATTGGTTTAGCATGTATCTTTTCTTCAAATGCAGCTTTCTCTTTCATAACTTCTTCTTTTGAAGGTCCAATTGCCTTTGGAATTTCAAAACCAATATAATCCTCAATCTCTTCTAAAAATCTATTTTCATATGGTGTTATAAATGTAATAGCTTTTCCACTATTTCCAGCTCGTCCCGTTCTCCCAGTACGATGTACATAGCTTTCTTTTTCAAGTGGAATATCATAATTAATAACATGTGTAATATTATCAATATCGATTCCTCTCGCAGCCACGTCTGTTGCTACTAAATAACGGAATTTCCCTTTTCTAAAATCATCCATGACTTCAAAACGATCTTCTTGTACCATACCACCATGTATTTTGTCGCAAGGATAGTTAGCTCGTTTTAACTGTCTATATACATGATCTACATTTTCTTGTGTACGACAGAAAATAATACAACTATCAGGATTCTCAATCGTTGTTACATCTTTAAGTAGTGAAAGCTTCTCGTCTTCTATCACCTCAAAAAGAGTATGTTCAATTTTATCCGTTGTAATCCCGGCCGCTTTAATTTCAATATGAATTGGTGAATTCATATATGTACGAGATAATTTTTCAACATCTTCTGGAAGTGTTGCTGAAAATAACATTGTCATTCTTTTTGTAGGTAATTCATCAATAATTGCCTCTACTTGATCGATAAAGCCCATATTTAGCATCTCATCTGCTTCATCAATAACTAAATACTTCAAACACTCTAAAGAAAGGGTACCCTTTTCAATATGATCCAACACACGACCAGGAGTCCCAACTACAATATGTGTCTTTTGCTTTAATTCTAATTTTTGACGTGCAAATGGAGATTTCCCATAAACTGCCGCAGCCTTAATCCTTTTGAATCGACCTATATTCGTAATATCTTCTTTTACCTGTACCGCAAGCTCTCTCGTTGGTGTTAAAACTAATGCTTGTGGTTTATTCTCTTCCCACTCCACCATTTCACAAAGTGGAATACCAAATGAAGCTGTTTTTCCACTTCCAGTCTGGGACTTCACAACAAGATCCTTCTTTTGTAATGCGACTGGAATAACCTCACCTTGTACTTCTGTTGGATGATCATATCCTAACCCAGTAAGTGCCCTTACAATTTCCTTACTTAATTTATAATCAGAAAAACTTTTTTTACTCATATATTAACCTCATTTTATTCTGTATTATTTTCTTTTTTATCTTTTGTATACGTTACTATCACCCTACTTATTATACTTGAAACCTCACATAAAAAGGTGGATCATGCCAGATTCATCTTTTTATATAGAAATAAACCTTATCATTTCATATATTGTTCAACTAATTGATAACATCTTTTGCTCGTATTGTTAGCATTAACCCTTTCATAGTACCCTCGCCCTACCAAAAAATAAAAAGAATACATACAACCTTGTGTAATTATCTCAATTTTTCAACCTTTTCCATAGACGAACAATACAATTGAAAAAACGTTTTAAATTCGTTTTTAACGTTGTTTTTCAGATATAAAATCTACTTTTTCAAAAAATGTTAAGAAATCCTTTGACTTCTTAATAAAAATAATGTAAATTATCCTATGGACGAACATTTTTGATTAATAAAAATAAAATATTCGTATTTTAGGGGTGTAAATGATGGAAAACGTATTCGACTATGAAGATATTCAATTAATTCCTGCAAAATGTATTGTAAATAGCCGCTCTGAATGTGATACAACTGTCACTTTAGGAAAACATAAATTTAAATTACCTGTCGTGCCTGCAAATATGCAAACGATTATTGATGAAAGAATCGCAACTTATTTAGCTGAAAACAATTACTTCTATATCATGCATCGTTTCCAACCAGAGAAACGAATCTCATTCATTAGAGATATGCAATCACGTGGATTAATCGCTTCTATCAGCGTTGGTGTAAAAGAGGACGAATATGAATTCGTACAACAATTAGCTGCTGAGCAACTTACACCTGAATATATCACGATTGATATCGCACACGGTCATTCTAATGCTGTGATCAACATGATTCAACATATTAAAAAACATTTACCAGAGAGCTTCGTTATCGCTGGAAACGTTGGAACTCCAGAAGCGGTAAGAGAATTAGAAAATGCTGGTGCTGATGCAACAAAAGTTGGTATTGGACCTGGTAAAGTTTGTATTACTAAAATTAAAACAGGCTTCGGAACTGGTGGTTGGCAGCTAGCTGCACTTCGCTGGTGTGCAAAAGCTGCAAGTAAGCCAATTATCGCTGATGGTGGTATTCGTACACACGGCGACGTAGCTAAATCTATTCGATTTGGGGCAACTATGGTAATGATCGGTTCTCTATTCGCTGGTCACGAAGAGTCTCCAGGGGAAACTATCGAAAGAGATGGCAAACTTTATAAAGAATACTTCGGTTCTGCTTCTGAATTCCAAAAGGGTGAGAAGAAAAACGTTGAAGGTAAGAAAATGTTCGTTGAGCATAAAGGTTCTTTAGAAGATACGTTAATCGAAATGGAACAAGATCTTCAATCTTCTATCTCTTACGCTGGTGGAACAAAACTAGATGCTATTCGTACTGTAGATTATGTTGTCGTGAAAAACTCGATTTTCAATGGTGACAAAGTATATTAATTCTTAAATTTAAAAAGAAGGAGAAGCATTTCTATGCTTCTCCTTCTTTTTCATATATAAAAATGTAAAATATTTTTATTTTACTGAATTTTCTAGTATCATATTTTTAGATGCTTTTAATAAGGGGGATGTAAGACATGAAAACTATAATTGAGAATCGTCTTGTTCGTGCGGAAGTACCTAACGAACTAAAATGGGATTTGTCTGATTTGTATAAGTCTGATGATGAGTGGCATACCGCATTAAACGTATTAGAAAATAATATACAGAAACTTGATGCATTTAAAGGACGGTTACATACTAACTCCACAACTTTATTAAATTGTCTACTTTTAGAAGAAGAGCTTTTAATGAAGTTAACAAAACTGTACTCATATGCAAATTTAAAAGAATCTACTGATCGTACAAATCCAATCATTCAAGCGAACTCTTCCAAAATTTCTGCTTTATGGACGAAAGTACATACTGCACTATCCTTTATTCATAATGAAATCCTCTCATTCGACGAAGGAACAATTGAAAAATATTTAACTGAAGAAACAAAACTCGAACCTTTCCGTAAGTCGTTACTAGAAATACTCCAAAAAAGGCAGCACTCTCTCTCTCCTGAAACAGAAGAAGCACTTGCTGCACTTGGCGAAGTTCATAGTTCTCCATACAAAATTTACGGCATGACTAAATTGGCAGATATGGATTTCACTTCTATACAAGACGAACAAGGAAACGAACTCCCTGTTTCTTTCGCATTATTTGAAAGCAAATATGAATTTTCTCCAAGCGCATACATACGTAGAAAAGCATACTCATCATTTGTTTCCACTTTGAAACGCTATAAAAATACAGTTGCGACTACATATGCTACCGAAGTAAAAAAACAAGTAACACTTTCTCGTTTACGTAAATATGAATCCGTTACCCATATGCTATTAGAACCACAAAAGGTTCCACTTGAAACGTATAACAACCAACTTGATATTATTTATAAAGAATTAGCACCTCATATGCGCCGTTTTGCAGATTTAAAAAAGAAAGTATTAGGACTCGATCAAATGCTTTTCTGTGACTTACATGCACCTTTAGATCCCGAATTTAATCCGGCGATTACTTATGAAGAAGCAGGCACGCTCATTCAAAATTCTTTAAAAGTATTAGGCGATGAATATAGTTCCATAATCGAAAAAGGATTCAAAGAAAGATGGGTAGATCTTGCAGATAACGTAGGCAAATCAACAGGGGCATTTTGCTCAAGTCCATACGGCTCTCATCCCTATATTTTAATTACATGGCAAAATACGATGCGTGGATGCTTCACTTTAGCACATGAATTTGGACATGCTGGTCATTTCTATTTAGCAAATAAAAATCAACGTATCATGAACGTACGTCCATCTATGTACTTTGTTGAAGCACCATCAACTATGAATGAATTACTATTAGCTCAGCATTTACTAGCGACTACCGACGATAAGAGAATGCGCAGATGGGTCATTCTACAACTACTCGGCACATATTATCACAACTTTGTTACTCATTTACTTGAGGGTGAATATCAACGTAGAGTATATGCTCTAGCAGAAGAAGGACAGGCCCTTACAGCTACAACTTTAACTGAAATTAAAACAAATGTCCTTTCGACATTCTGGGGAGATTCTGTGGAAATCGATGAAGGTGCGGGCTTAACTTGGATGCGTCAGCCTCATTATTATATGGGGCTATATTCTTACACATATTCCGCAGGCCTCACTGCATCTACTGCAGTAGCTCAAATGATTAAAGAAGAAGGACAACCTGCTATTGATCGCTGGTTAGATGTGCTTCGCGCTGGTGGTACAATGAAACCACTTGAACTAATGAAACATGCTGGAATAGATATGTCAAAACCAGATGCAATCCGTAAAGCTGTTTCTTACGTTGGTTCATTAATTGATGAATTAGAGCATTCTTATCAAGAATAAAAAAATAAGCCCTCGCTTTATGAGGGCTTATTTTATATTTACTTCCCAAACCTTTTGCGGTATCCACATTTCCTACAAAGTTCTTCAACCGCAACTCTTTTTGAAAATCCATCGACAATGTTTGTTGCTCTTTCACCTTCTATAATGTTAGAAAATGAATCATTATTAATATTTCCAAGGTTAATAATCCCTTCACCATCTAAACAACAAGGAATAACCGTCCCATTGGCTAAAATCCCTGCCTGATTACGAAGTCCATGACAGAATCCTTTCCCATCGTCCTCTTCTTCATGTAATGCTGGCCACTGGAATTCATAGTCTTGATTAATAAAGACACGTTCTGCAATTTTTATACCTTTTCCTGGTGTAAGCTTCTCTTCAATCTGATAAGATAGATCAAATTCATTTTCAATTATGGATAATAACTCTCTATTTTTCTGGATTTCAGCATTTGTTTTATTATCCTGAGTTAAATTCCATAACCTTAACGATACAATTAAATCTGATTGACTTGTCGCTTCCCTAATGAAGGAAAGTATACTCCTTACATAGCCTTCTTTATCTTGCGAACCTGGGTGCCCATCAAAACTATGCAGTGAAAAATTCATTTGTCTTAACGCGGGCTTATTTAACAGTCTATGCCTTCTCTTATTAATTAACGTTCCGTTCGTTGTAATATTAACTTTAAACCCTTTTTCATGACTTAAGTCTAATAGTTGATCTATTTTCGGATGGAGCAACGGCTCCCCCTTCACGTGCAAATAAATGTAGTCTGTGTGAGGTTTAATTTGGTCTAATCTTTTAGCAAAATCCTCTACAGAAATGAATTGCTTCTGCCTTTCCGTCGGCGGACAAAAGCTACACGCAAGATTACATACACTCGTAATCTCCAAGTAAAACTTCTTAAACTTCTTCACCTTTAATTCCTCACTTCTCTAACTACTTATACTTTTTCCTCTTCATATTACAGCATATTTTTATGGAAATAGAAACATACTTATTTTAGGAAATCTACATACCATCTAATAATATTTAAAAGACCATCGGTAATTTTTGTCCAATGGTCTTTTTATCCTTTTTATATGCAAAGAATAAATTTATTTATGATACGGTTCATCATAACTATTCTAAATAAGCTTATTTTTTATTATTTTCATAATTAAATTTAACAAAAAAGGTAGTGCCTTCCGATCCTGTTTGAATTTCTATTTTTGCATTATGGCGGGCAGCAATGGCATAACATACACCTAACCCCAATCCAGTTCCATTATGTTTGGTCGTGTAAAATGGCGTACCTAGTTTCTCTAATACTTCAGGCCTGATACCTTTTCCTTGATCCTGCACTGCAAGCACCACACAATTTTGACCTTCCTTGTAGGTGCTAATCGTTAGAACTTTCCCTGTACTCATCGCTTCTAAGCCATTACGATATAGATTCATTAATAATTGCCGTATCTCATTACGATTTAAAAGTAATTTCGGAATGTCATTTGTATCGAATTGAATATATTTATTTTGATTATACGTATCAATCTTTATTAAAGGAATAATATCGCGGATAAGTGAATTTAAATCTAACATCTGCAAATCCAATTTCCTTGTATTACCCATTGAGAGAAATTCAGTAATAATAGAATTGGCACGGTTAAGTTCTTCAATCATTAAATGAAAGTACTTATTATGTTTCTCATAGGTATTCTCTTCTTTTAATAACTGCAAAAATCCTAGTACCGTTGTCATTGGATTTCTAATTTCATGGCTGATACCTGCTGCCATTTGCCCTATTAAATCAATGTTAGATAATCTTTTCAATTCCTGTTCATATTTCTTTTTTTCCGTTATGTTTTTAAAAATACAACAAATACCATCATCATACGGGTATGCAATAACTTCGTGCCAATATTCATCTGCAGTAGAAAGAAATTCGAAATGAACTGTAGTTCGTTCTGACATCGCACGATGAAATTCCTTATACATAACTGTGTCGATATCACTCGGGAAAACATCCCATATATTCTTTCCTAATACATCTTTTGCTGTTTTTCTTTGCGGAAAATATTGGTGCTTATTTACGTACGTAAATTCCCATTTATTATTTAAAGTAAAGAATCCATCCGTAATACATTCAATCACACTTGTAACTTTTTCATTAGCAGCAGCTAGCTCTCCCGTTCGCTCTTCCACTATACTTTCTAGTTTATCCATATATAACAAATTTGAAAACGTAGGGGCTGTGGCATCAACGATAGATTTTGCTAGTTGAATTTGAGAATTATCGTAATTGTGAGCTTTTCCTTCTTTCCCAACGACGATTACCCCTAATACTTCTCCCATTGAAATCAATGGGATCATCAATAAATCCTTACTATCTATATTTTTTGTTTGAATAACTTCTTGGATCTTGGCTTCATAGCTTTTCTCTGTCCAATCAGCTTCTGTCCAATCACAGCCCTTACTTAATTTCGTTGTTTTAATCATTGTTTTGTCTAGCGGATCTAGAAGATGGGCAGTCATATTTTTACCCTCTAAAATCTGTTCTAAGTAAAAAAAGCATTTATCAAAACTCTCCTGTATCGAGGAACACATTGATAAATCACGGGTAACATTTAGTAACAGCTGCTTCTCAACAATAAGGTTTTCCTTTTGTGTTAAATTATTTGCGTTTTGAATTGCGACCGCGGCCATATTTACATAAGCTTCAACACTTTGAATTTCTGAATCTGTTAAGTTCATCGGAATCCCATAATCAAATAAAAAAACCAGACCAAATAACTCTTGCCTAAATGAGATAGGCAGAGCTAATAAGGACTTAATTTTAAACGCATCAACTGGTCTCGGATCTGGTCGATGATCCTTTGAGGTATCAGGAATATAGATGGTTTTTTTCGTTTCAATAACTTCTTTTGCCAGTAAGTCTATTTCAGGATCAACTACCTGAGTATCGAGTGTTACGCCATTTATGGTCTCTGGTTTTCCTGCAAACCCTCTAAATGTTCCATCTTCCTGGGGTAAATAAATTCCAACAGCATCGCACCTAACAATCTCCTCTGATATCGCCATTGTCACACGCTGCAATACTTCACGTAGTTCTAATTTCGTATTTATTATTTTTGTTATATTCGCGAGCCTAGAATATCTCGTCTGATCACTTACCATTCACATAGCCTCCAGTTATAGGCATAATAAAATAAATATGATAATATCAGCGTCTTACCTTTGTTTTACATAGAATATCTTACTTATGATACGGTTCCCCACGATTAATCCGAAACGCTCTATACACTTGCTCAAGCAACACTAATCGCATTAATTGGTGTGGTAACGTCATCTTTGAAAAAGAAAGTGATTCGTTTGAACGCTTCATTACTTCTGAACTTAGTCCGAGTGATCCACCAATTACAAATGCGACTTTACTCTTTCCATATGTAGCAAGGCGATCTAGACTGACCGCAAATTCTTCTGATGACTTTTGCTTTCCTTCTATAGCTAATGCAATCACATGCGTGTCATCAGAAATCTTATCCAGTATACGTATACCTTCTTTTTCCTTTACAATTAACATTTCTGCTTCACTTAAATTTTCTGGTGCCTTTTCATCTGGCAATTCAATTACTTCTACTTTTGCGTATGCTGATAATCGTTTTAAGTATTCTGCTATACCTTGTTTCAAATATTTTTCTTTTAATTTCCCAATTGAAATAATCGAGATATTCACACGTATCCTCCACCTTACAAACATGTTATCCACAAAACTTATCCACATATCCACAAACACTACCCACATATTGTGTGAGAATCTGTGTTCGATACAACATATGTCGCCTCATTTTGACAAAATTCACATGTTTTTTTCTCTTTTTCTGAGTTATCCACACTGTTGATAACCGGTGCAACTTCACACTCATCCACAATAATATCTAACGCTAATTCAACATGTTCTAAACAACAAGGTAAATTCATTTTCTTCACCTCACTTTTCTACAATAGAAAACAGGAGGTAGGCCCTCCTGTTTTTAATACTTTTGAATGCCTAATTTCACTGTTGTTGTTACTCTTTTTGTACCACGATAAAACGTAAGAGTCATTTTATCATTAATTTCCTTATCATATAAGGCCGTGCGGAATCCAATAATATCGCGAATCGGTTTTCCATCTACTGCCACAATAACATCATGTTCTCTTAAACCAGCATCCGCGCCTGGCGAAGGACTTTTCACATCCAAAATACAAACTCCTTCTGTTACAGTACCTGGTAAATGTAATGTTTTTGACCAATAATAGTTTGGAATTTCATTTAATGACCTAAGTTCAATCCCAACATACGGTCTTCTTACTTTTCCATACTTCTCAAGTTCATTCATAATCGGAACAGCCCTAGTCACTGGAATAGCCAGTCCGATTCCTTCTACTTCTTTTGCAGCAATTTTCATTGAATTAATACCAATTAATTGTCCTGCTGCATTTACAAGCGCACCGCCACTATTCCCTGGGTTAATCGCCGCATCTGTTTGTAACACTTCTACTTGCCAATCATAATGTCCATCTTGATCTAAATCTACAGGGACAATACGTTCATTAGCTGAAATAATACCTTGCGTAACAGTTCCAGAGAATTGCAGTCCAAGTGGATTTCCAATCGCAATAACTGGCTCTCCTCTGCGAACAGTATTAGAATCGCCAATTTCAATTATTTTTTTCACATGCTTTGCATCTATTTCTAATACAGCTAAATCTGTGACTACATCGGTTCCTAATACTTTTCCAGGAACCTTCTTACCGTCACTTAGACTTACTTCAATACGATTCGCTCCAGCTACAACATGATTATTCGTTACAATATAAGCTTGACCATCTGTCTTTTTATAAATTACTCCTGATCCTGTACCAGCCTCTGAATCTGCCTCTGAAAAGTTATCTCGTTGAATGTTAATAACACCCACAACAGCTTCAGATGCACGATCAACAGCATCTACAAAGCTAATCTGTTTAATTCCTTGAGCTTCGGCCATATTACTTCCGCTTGCTTCAGCTTGCGGAAGCGTATCAGCAGAATTTGAAAATAAAGGAGCTCCAAACGCAAATAAAGAAGCTCCTACAATTGTTCCCGCTATACTAGAAAGAACTATACCTTTATGCTTCTTTTTTCCTGCACGTTTCATACGATAATTTTCTTCATCAATAAAGGACATATTTGTTCACCCATCTTCCTGAAAACAACTATATTCACCTTTATTGTTTACTAAAATGAAGAATTATACGTATTGAATTTTTGTAGGCATTTTTGGATCTGTATCGTGAATTTCAAAGGATTCACCCACTCCAAATCCTTTTTCCTCTAGTACTTGTGATACTGACATACGAGCTAGTTCTTTCATGTTATTATCTAAGCTTAAATGGGCTAAATAAATATGCTTTGTCTCATCTGTAATTACATCTGCCATCGCTAATGCAGCATCCTCATTACAAACATGCCCAACGTCGCTTAAAATACGTCGTTTAATGCTCCATGGGTAACGTCCCATACGAAGCATTTCCACATCATGATTACTTTCAAACACGAAAGCATTAGCTCCCTTAATAACGCCCTTCATACGGTCGCTTACGTATCCCGTATCTGTAATAAGCGCTAATTTCCTATTATTGTTATGGAAAGCATAAAACATCGGTTCTGCCGCATCATGAGAAACTCCAAATGATTCGACTTCAATATCACCAAATGTTTTCACATCCCCAACTGAGAAAATGAATTTTTGCTCAGTTGGGATATTTCCTATTAAATGTTCCATTGCATTCCATGTTTTCTCATTCGCATAAACGGGTAAATCATATTTTCGCGCCAATACACCTAACCCTTTAATATGATCACTATGCTCATGTGTTACAAGAATACCTGATACATCATTTATATTCAGTTCTGCTTGTTTAAATAAAGCCTCTGTCGCTTTACCACTTAAACCTGCATCGACTAGTAATTTTTTTTCATCGGTTCCTACGTATAGCATATTTCCTGTACTTCCACTTGCAAGTACGCTAAAATGCAACCCCATTATTTCTCACTCCAGTATGTTCATCAACCACTTGATTTTCCTTTTCCCCTAATTCCATAACTTGTCCTTCAATTGCATTCACAAAGAAGTCCTGCTTTTGCTCCGTTTTTAAATTCCATGTTGGAGCAAGTACTTGGTTATTAGAAGTAGATGCGGTAAGAGTGGCATAACCAATTTGCGCTTCTTTAACATGTGTATTTCCATGAATTTTATTTTTTAAATACAAATTTTCTAAAGCTGTTTGAGCCGTAATAATTTCTTGCTCTTTCGTTTTTTCACCTTCGCCCATTTCTTTTAAATCAGTTAGCATTGTCTGCGTATATGAAACAAGTTCATTTTTTTCATTTAATTCCACAACAATCATCGCCTGATTATTATAGAAAATAGGCTTATCTTTATATTTTTGGAAGAAATAAATTTTAGAGTCTTTCACCGCTCCAAATTCATACTTTTGTCCATCCAATACATAGTTCTTCAAAAATTCATTATACTTATCTTTTGATAATGATTTCGTATTTAAAAAAGGCTCTTTTAGCTTACTTTCTATCGTGTACATATTTTGTATATGCGCCGTTTGATTTTTCAAAGACTGTATATCATCTTCTTTAAAGGCTTTATTTTCCGCTCTAATAAATGACTCTTTCTTCGGTTCCTTAGGGATATTCCCTATAGTAATTTTATTTGCTTTTAATTCTTGATCTATCTTTGTTTCTGCAATAAGCTCCAATTGATTACTATCTTGCTTTTGAATGAATTGAAAAATGAGAAAGAGGTCCAAAACAAAAAAGGTCACAATAAATATGGTTTTAATTCGATCCCAATCCATTTAGTCCTCCCTCACTCCACTCATAGATTTGCTGTTTACCCGTTTCACCTTCAACAAGCTTTACATACCAAATTGGTTGTAGTCGAACTACTTGCCCATCTAGTGATAACTTGTATCCAATACCAATATCCTTAATTACTTGTTTCTTTATCTCTGGATTATTTTCTAGGGATGCTATTACAACATGCCCTGACGGAAGAGTAACTTTCTGTTCTATGCCTTTAGTATTTAAAGACAGCAACGGTCTTTCATATTCCATTACTTCTTCTGATCCCCATTTTTGTCTCAATTCAGCTAATCCATCTGTATTGAATACGGAATATCCATCTTCATGTAAGCGAAATACTGTCTCTCCTTTATTCATATAGTCCAAACGATATGAATCCAAACTTCCACTGTGACCACTTACAAATTCAAAGCTTTTTTGTAACAGCATTAAATTATCTATCGTTTTCTCAGTTAAGACAGAAGAGTTTTTATACTTTAGCATGTGACGATTGTTTTCAATTTCCATGGATCTAATACCATCTGTAAATGTTTCTTTCGATATCTCAGTAATCGGACTTAAATAACGAGGATCACTAAACAGAGCATTCTTAAACGTATCAACTGCTAAATTAGATGAAATATATGTTATATTGTTTAACTCTGTCGTGCCATCTGGTAAAAATAACTTTTTCATATCATTCATTTGATAATCAAAATAGGGCTTTGCTGATACTATAAATTGATTTTGAGCATTTACAATATCTTTTAAATACACACCACTTAATTTTGCCTCATATATTTTAAAGTTATCACCATCAGAAACAAAGTTAATTTTAATTTCTTGATCCTTACTCCTAGAAGGATCAAGGAGAATACGATTAAAATGTTTAGGCTTATCTGTACTTTTCTCTTTCATGTTAAACATAGATTTAACTGCATCAAATGGGATATCAGTAGGGAAAACAAGTTCAATTTTCCCTTCACCATGCACATAGGATAGGAAATCACCCTTAGTGATTGATATCTCTCTAAACTCATGTAGTTCCCCTACTTCCAAAGGCTTATAGATTGATTCTATATCTGCCTCTCTTCTGCTCCCATAATGATTTTTATCTTTATGCACGATGATAGAAGTAGGACGGACAACATCAGAAATTTTAGTTTGATTCGTTCCTTCATTGCCCTGTACAAATTTTGCGTTTTGCATGGATGTAGAATCTGGCACATACGTCCATAGGTTAAAAGTAAGAAACAGGCTAATTACAACTAGGTTAATTAAAACTATTGTTTTAAAGTTTTCCATACTCATTCCCAATCGTCCTCTTCATCTGCTGCCATTGGTAACGTGAAATAAATAGTTGTCCCTTTTCCTTCTTCACTCTTCGCCCAAATAGAGCCACCATGTGCCTCGATCATTTCTTTTGCAATTGCTAATCCAAGTCCCGTACCACCCATTTGTCTTGAACGAGCTTTATCTACGCGATAAAAACGTTCAAAGATTTTATCAACGTTTTCTTTTGGAATACCCATTCCTTGGTCACTTACGCTAATTTCTAATAAATCACCGCGATCACGTAAGCGATATGTTACTGTTCCACCTTCTGGTGAATACTTTAATGCGTTAGAAATAATGTTATACAGTACTTGAGTAATTTTGTCAGTATCCATATCAATAAACCTAGACTTCTTAGAGAAAGATCGTTTGAAACTTACATTTTGTTCTTTAGACATTTCAAAGCGATCAATAATATTATTAAAGAAATCAGTAAAGTCGACCCATTCTTTCATTAAACGGTGCTCTGTACTATCAAGTTTAGATAGCTGTAACAACGCATTTACAAGTCTAATCATTCTTTCTGTTTCTTCTTGTGTAACCGTTAAAAATTGTGGTGCAATATTCGGATCCTGCCATGCTCCATCTGTAAGTGCCTCTAAATAACTGCGCATTGTCGTTAATGGCGTCCTTAATTCATGAGAGACATTCGCCACAAACTCACGGCGTTCCCTTTCTATACGCTCCTGCTCTGTTACATCATATAATACGGCAATTAAACCATTTGCCTTCCCTGTTTCTTTTTGAATAACAGAGAAACTAGCACGTAAAATATATGGTTCATTTCTCGTACTAAAATCTAATAAAACAGAATCTGGCTCTTCATATAAATGATCGAGCGTAAATTCTTCCTGTATCCCTAATACCTCTAAAACAGATTGATCAAGCGCTGTTTCACGAGAAACATTTAACATTTTTTCCGCAGGGTCATTTAGTAAAATAATATCCCCTTTTCGGTCAGTAGCAATTACTCCATCTGTCATATGAGATAAAACAGATGATAGTTTACGCCTTTCACTTTCTGTAGAAGAACGAGCTTGTTGTAATTTTTTTGATAAATTATTGAAGGATAATGCCAGTTGTCCAATTTCATCATGGCTATGCACCTTTACTTTTCTCGAATAATTTCCTTTTGCCATTTCGATTGCTTGTCTCCGCATATCTGAAATTGGTCTTGTAATTGTTTGAGCCAATAAAATCCCAAGTACGGCCGTTACTAATAAGGCAATTACTGTTCCCGTAGCAAAAATTTGATTTATATCCTTCATTTGTTTATATACATCTTCCATAGATGCAACGATGTATATAACACCAAGCGCATCCTTGCCATTATCATCTAGAATCGGAGTAAGCATAACTTGAACACGATGGCCTGTACTACCATCCTTCTCAATTTTCACTTCTGGCTTTTTTTGCACCAACACTCGCTGAACAGCTATATCAGTTGATGTTCTATTCACCTTATTCTGCTTTGATTCATCTGAAATAGCCAGTAACTTTCTATGCGAATCAAATACACTTACCTCTTGTATAACTTTTTTTTGATCAGAGGCAAACTTTCGAATAGAAGTTTTAATCGTTTCATCTGTTGACTCTGTTTCTGCTTTTGTATAACTTTTTTTAAATTCTTGTTTCAAGTTATATGATAATAAGTTTGTTTGCTGCGTTAAAGAATCCCTAAAACCTTGTACTAGGCTCTTCTCTAATTCCCTTACAAAATATACCCCAATAACTTGCATCGCTATTAATATTAATAGCATATATATAAGCACAAATTTTAAATGAATAGATTGAAAAAAACCAACTTTCTTCATATACTATTCCTGCTCTGGGTCACGCAAGTAATACCCTACTCCACGTCTAGTTACAATTAAAGTAGGATGGCTTGGATTATCTTCAATTTTTTCACGCAAACGACGTACTGTTACGTCTACTGTGCGCACATCTCCAAAATAGTCATAACCCCAAACTGTTTGTAATAAATGTTCGCGTGTCATAACTTGTCCTAAGTGTTTCGCTAAATAATGTAGCAACTCAAATTCACGATGTGTAAGCTCGATATTTTCCTCGCGCTTCGTTACACTATATGCATTTGGATTAATAACAATTGGTCCAATAACCATTTCTGTATTTTCTTCTTTTTCTGCAGCGCCACCTTGTTGGTGACGGCGTAAATTCGCCTTCACACGAGCAAGTAATTCTCTCGTGCTAAATGGCTTCGTTACATAATCATCTGCCCCAAGCTCAAGCCCTAATACTTTATCAATCTCAGAGTCCTTTGCTGTAAGCATAATAATCGGCATTTCTGAACTTTTACGTATTTCACGACAAACCTCTAAGCCATCTTTACCTGGTAGCATAATATCTAATAAAACCATATCTGGTTGTTCTTCATTAGCTTTTTCAATTGCTTCATCACCATCATGCGCCATTACTATTTCAAAACCTTCTTTTTCTAGGTTAAACTTCAAAATATCTGCAATCGGCTTTTCATCATCAACTACTAAAATTTTCTTTCCCATCATCGTCTATTTCCTCCTTATAAAAATATGGTCAATAATCCCTAAACATATTGATGTTTACATAGTATGTCCTATATGACCGCATCCTTTGTTTAAGTATTTTCTCCTCTATTCTCATAGACTCATGTATGATCCACTTTTACACGGAATCCTATACGATCTATAGAAAAACCTCTAGCTTCAACTGCTAGAGGCTCCTCGTTCTATTTTAAAATAACTACTCAGTTTTGTAAAATCACATAAATAAAAAGGATATTAAGTGGGCCCACTTAATATCCTGAGAGTGGCTCGGGACGGAATCGAACCGCCGACACGAGGATTTTCAGTCCTCTGCTCTACCGACTGAGCTACCGAGCCAAAACTATATATAAAACCACTAATGGTGGTATAAACAAAAGTGGCGGTCCCGACCGGGGTCGAACCGGCGATCTCCTGCGTGACAGGCAGGCATGTTAACCACTACACCACGGGACCAAAAATAAGCATAAAAAAACATGACCCGTACGGGATTCGAGCGGTCCCGACCGGGGTCGAACCGGCGATCTCCTGCGTGACAGGCAGGCATGTTAACCACTACACCACGGGACCAAAAATAAGCATAAAAAAACATGACCCGTACGGGATTCGAACCCGTGTTACCGCCGTGAAAGGGCGGTGTCTTAACCACTTGACCAACGGGCCACGAAAAATAAAATGGTGAGCCATGAAGGATTCGAACCTTCGACCCTCTGATTAAAAGTCAGATGCTCTACCAACTGAGCTAATGGCTCATACTCACCAACGTCATATTTTCGTGACGACAAGATATATCATAACATGTATTCTGTATTCTTCGCAATACTTTTTTTCATTTTTTTATAAAAGATAAGAAAAAACTCATGCGGACATGAGTTTTTTCTTAAAATATCAATTAAGCTTCGTATACATTACGAACAATATTCGTTTGGTTACGATCTGGTCCAACTGAGAACATAGATAATTGAATTCCTGTTAACTCAGAAACACGTTCTACGTATTTTCGTGCATTTTCAGGAAGCTCGTCTAATGATTTTACACCAGTAATATCTTCTGTCCAACCTGGAAGCTCTTCATATACAGGCTCACATTTCGCTAAAATGTTTAAGTTTGCTGGAACTTCATCGATAACTTCGCCATTGTATTTGTAAGCAACACAAATTTTAAGAGTTGGAATATCTGTTAAAACGTCGATAGAATTTAATGATAGATCCGTTAAACCACTAACACGACGCGCATGTCTTACAACAACGCTATCGAACCAACCTACGCGGCGCGGACGACCAGTTGTTGTTCCGTACTCACGACCAACTTCACGAATTTGATGACCAATTTCATCATTAAGTTCAGTAGGGAATGGACCGTCACCAACACGGCTTGTATATGCTTTACATACACCTACAACGCGAGTAACTTTCGCAGGACCAACTCCAGTTCCAACTGTTACACCACCCGCAATCGGGTTAGAAGATGTAACGAATGGGTACGTACCGTGGTCAATATCAAGCATAACACCTTGTGCACCTTCAAATAATACACGGTGATTGTTATCTAGTGCATCATTTAATACAACAGATGTGTCGCATACATATTGTGCGATTTGTTGTCCATATTCGAAGTACTCTTCAAAGATTTCTTCTACACTGAAACCTTCTGTATCGTACATTTTTTCAAACAAACGATTTTTCTCTACTAAATTGCGCTCAAGCTTCTCTTTAAATGCTTCACGATCTAAAAGATCAGCCATACGGATACCAATACGAGCAGCTTTATCCATATATGCAGGACCGATACCTTTTTTCGTTGTACCGATTTTGTTATCACCTTTACTAGCCTCTTCTAACTCATCTTGTTTTAAGTGATAAGGTAAAATAACGTGTGCACGGTTACTTACACGTAAATTATCAGTACTTACACCACGGTCGTGTAAGTATTTTAACTCTTCAAGTAATGCTTTCGGATCTACTACTAAGCCATTTCCGATTACACAAATTTTCTCTTTATAGAAAATACCAGATGGAATTAAGTGTAACTTATATTTAACTCCGCCGAAAACAATTGTATGTCCCGCGTTATTTCCACCTTGATATCTTGCAACTACTTCCGCATGCTCAGAAAGAAAATCAGTGATTTTACCTTTTCCTTCGTCGCCCCATTGTGTTCCTACAACTACTACTGAAGACATTATTAAAGCACCTCCGCAATTTTCAAACGATCTATTCAAACAATATAATTGTACCAAAACCGAAAAAGAAGTCAACCAAAAAGCGAACATTTTTTTATCAAAAATCATTTTCGTTCGTAAGAATTATGTTTTCACCTTATGAAAGCCTTATCTTTACCCCATAAAAAAAGAAACACATCTTATTATAAGAAATGTGTTTCTTTTTTATACTGCCTTTATGCCCCATCCTCAAAGCGTCGTTCTAAGTTAACGAACTTATTGAACTCTTTGACGAATGCAAGTTCCACTGAACCTACTGGACCGTTACGTTGCTTTGCAATGATAATTTCAATCGTATTTTTATTTTCCGTTTCACGATCATAGTAATCTTCACGATATAGGAAAGCTACAATATCAGCATCCTGCTCAATACTTCCAGATTCACGAATATCAGACATCATCGGGCGTTTATCCTGACGAGATTCTACACCACGAGATAACTGTGATAAGGCAATAACAGGCACTTGCAATTCACGTGCAATCCCTTTTAAAGTACGAGAAATCTCAGATACTTCCTGCTGACGGTTCTCACCTGATTTCCCACTTCCTTGAATAAGCTGTAAGTAGTCAATTAAAACCATTCCAAGACCTTGTTCTTGCTTTAGTCTACGACATTTTGCTCGAATCTCATTTACCTTAATTCCCGGTGTATCATCAATATATATACCGGCATTTGAAAGACTCCCCATCGCCATTGTTAATTTCGCCCAATCATCAGAAGTTAGTGACCCGGTACGAAGTCTTTGCGCATCGATATTTCCTTCTGCACAAAGCATACGCATAACAAGCTGATCGGAGCCCATCTCCAAGCTAAAAATCGCTACATTTTCATCCGTTTTCGTCGCTACGTTTTGTGCGATATTTAATGAAAATGCAGTTTTCCCTACTGACGGACGTGCTGCTACGATGATTAAATCATTTCGCTGGAAACCTGCCGTCATCTTATCTAATTCAGTAAATCCAGTTGGTATCCCAGTAACTTCACCTTTTTGATTATGCAAAAGTTCAATTTTATCATAAGCATCCACAAGAACATCTTTAATATTTTGAAATGCTTTTGCATTCGTTTGATGGGATACTTCTAATATTTTTTTCTCGGCCTCATTTAAAAGGCCGTCCACGTCATCTTCTCTCTCGTATCCATCCGACACTATATGAGTCGCTGTTCGAATTAAACGGCGTAAAAGTGCCTTTTCAGCAATGATACGTGCATAATATTCAACGTTAGCAGCTGTTGGAACAACTTCTGCTAACTCTGCTAGATAAGACACTCCACCAACTTCTTCTAGTAATCCTTGATCAGCCATCGCTGATGTCATTATTACTAAGTCGATCGGTTCTCCTTTATCAGATAATCCAAGCATGACCTCAAAAATCTTTTGATGTTTCGTTCGATAGAATGAATCAGGTACCAATAACTCCGATGCTGACGTTAACGCATCTTGATCAATTAATATGGCACCTAAAACCGCCTGCTCGGCCTCTATATTATGCGGAGGGGTACGATCAGCAAGTACATCACTCATACGCAATCCTCCTTGCTTAATTTATTTTTATTGTTCACTAACATGAACTTTTACTGTCGCTGTTACTTGCGGATGCAATTTCACTGTTACATTTGTGTAGCCTAATGCACGAATTGCATCATCCATTTCAAATTTACGTTTATCAAGTTTAATTTTATGTGATTTTTGCATCGCATCTACGATTTGTTTGCTCGTAATAGAACCGAATAAACGGCCACCTTCTCCAGATTTCGCCTTTAATTCTACAGTTAATTTCTCTAAAGTCTCTTTTAACTCTTTTGCATTTTCAAGCTCTGCTGCTGCATCTTTTTCTTCTTTACGCTTTTGAGCTTCTAAAGTTTTCATACTGCTATTTGTTGCTTCAGCAGCTAATCCTTGTTTTAGTAAGAAGTTATTTGCATAGCCATCCGGTACGTTTTTTATTTCTCCTTTTTTACCTTTACCTTTTACGTCTTTTAGAAAAATTACTTTCATGATTGTGTGCCTCCCTGTAAATAGTCATCAATAACAAATCGAAGCTTCTCCTCAGCTTCATCTACTGTAACATTTTTCATTTGTGTGGCTGCATTAGTCAAATGCCCGCCACCGCCTAAGTTTTCCATAATTAGCTGCACATTCACTTCACCTAAAGACCTGCTGCTAATTCCAATGAGATTCTCACCACGTTTCGCAACAACAAATGATGCAATAATCCCTGTCATCGTTAATAACGTGTCTGCCGATTGCGCAATAAGCACTTGATCGTAGTAATCATCACTATCAACTTTAGCAATCGCAATTCCATTTTTATAAATGTACGCATTTTTTATAGCTTTTGCAACCCGTAAATACTGATCCATATCTTCCTTTAAAAGTTCTTGTACAAGCACAGTATCTGCACCATGTGAGCGTAAATAAGAAGCAGCATCAAATGTACGAGCCCCTGTCCGGAATGTGAAACTTTTCGTGTCGACAATAATACCTGCTAACAATGCCGTCGCTTCTAGCATTGTCATCTTTAAATTCTTAGGTTGATACTCAAGTAATTCTGTAACCAATTCTGCCGTTGAAGAAGCATATGGTTCCATATAAACTAGCAATGGGTCTTCAATAAAATCTTCCCCACGACGATGATGATCAATAACTACTACATTTTCAATTTTATGTAACAGTTTTTGCTCCATCACCATAGAAGGTTTATGCGTATCAACAACAACAAGTAACGACTCATCATTTGCAAATTCCATCGCTTGCTCTGGAGTAATAAAATGAGACCATAACTCCTCATTTTGTTTCACTTTGTCCATCAAGCGTTTAATTCCCTTATCAGAATCATTTTCATCTAATACAATATATCCTTTACGCTCGTTTAATTGAGCCACTTTTAAAATACCAATCGCAGCACCAATTGCGTCCATATCAGGAGCCCTATGCCCCATGACAATGACATTACTACTTTCTAATACTAAATCCTTTAACGCATGCGAAATGACCCTAGCACGTACACGGGTACGCTTTTCAACCGGATTTGTCTTACCTCCATAGAACTTAACTTTACCTGTCGCTTGTTTAATAGCTACTTGGTCTCCCCCGCGCCCAAGCGCAAGGTCTAAACCAGATTGAGCCATTGCCCCAAGCTCTGACAAAGGTAAATCACCTGATCCGACACCTACACTTAATGTAAGTGGTATATTCCTTTTAGATGTTTCTTCACGCACCTGATCTAAAATACTAAATTTCCCTTTCTCCATCTGCGTCAGAATACTTTCATTTAGCACAACGAAGAATCTTTCTGAAGATGCACGTTTTAAATACGCACCATACTTAAGTGCCCATTCATTTAGTCGCGATGTCACAAGACTTGTTATATTCGTACGTAATTGATCATCTAATCCTTGTGTAACTTCATCATAATTATCCAAATAAATTACAGCTAAAACAGTGCGTTGATCCTCATACATCTTTTCGATTTCCGTTTGTTCCGTTACATCAAAGAAATAAATTAACTTTTCTTCTTTCCTTACAAAAACACGAAACTTTCGATTATTTAAAGAGACTATATCATCAGAAGTTTCTCCTTTAATGAAAAGAAGTAATGTTTCTGATACATCGTAAAGGTGCCATCCAGCTAACGCATGCTGTCCCAGGCATGAAGATAAATAAGGATTTGCCCAATCAATCCCGTAATCCTTATTGTATAACAAAATACCAATCGGCATTTGGTTAAATGCTTCATTACTGACTTTCTTTACCCTCGTAATCATATCTGTCGTATGCTTTTCGAAATTCCTTTGAAAATTAAGTTCAAATCGTATAACGATAAAGAACACGATACAAAAAATGATAAAAGCAGCTATCCCCATAATTAAATGAAAATAACAGAGAATTGAAATGAGCACAAACACAAAAAATGCCAATACATAAACAGGATATAAAAACCACTGTTTCTTATCAAATTCAGGCATGTATACAACTCCTATAAAGTAAAACTAACTCACCTTCCAGTTAGTTAAACAGATTAAAATAGTATAAGGAATATTATTTTATTCCCCTATTTTAGAACGCAACGAAATCCCTAAGTCAATTATACCTAAGATTGTCACAAGAGGAAACAGCATCGGAATAAACATGCATACAATAAAACTAATAATAGGAACCCCTTTTGTAAAACCTTTTCTATACGCTAAAAAGGAAATGAATGTCAGCCCTTGCAGTACAAGCAATAGTGCAAATATGACATATAGGTTAGAAAATACCATATGTAAATATGATGTTGGATCTACTTTTATAAAAGTTGCTAACAAAATAAATATAACGTAATACCAAACAATACTCTTTGGTAATTGTAGATCTTTAAATTTAGGCCAAGGTATAATGTCGTGTTTTAACTTTTTCAAAACACTACCTGATATTATCACTGTAATCCAAGAAAAACATACTGAAACTAGAACAAGTATACTTGGAAATAACAATTGTAATATATCATTCATTTGTGTAAGTAACTCTTTTTGTTCCTTACTAATCGGCATACCTATAGCACTTACTATCTTTTCACTTTGCACCATACTTTCACTAAACATACTTTGCATCTGCTTCATTATATCTATGTTGAAAAACTTTATACTCGCAACATAAATAAGTACAAAACCAATTAAGTATGCAAGCGTCCCTGCTATTAAGATTTCCACTGGCTTTTTTCTTGTTTTATACGTATACCCTAAAACAATCCCTATCAATCCAAACATAATTGTCTTCACTAAATTCATAGGTTGACTCACAATAACAGTAACAAAAAGTGCCACTACAAAAATCACAAGCACATTAGATAGTTTATATCTTATCGTTAATAGTATAAATGGTAACGGCAACGCAAAAGTTACAACAGTACCTAAAATTGGAACATACATAGATATAAGCAATAAAATTGCATATATAGCTAATAACGCTGCGCCTTCTGTAATAAACTTTGTTTGTTTCACATTTTAACCTCTCTTTCAAAAAAGAAAAGCATAGCAAAATGCACAGTAGAGTCCGACTCTACTGTGCATTTCATACGCTATTATTCACCAACATATGGTAAAAGTGCCATTTGACGAGCACGTTTAATTGCAACTGTAAGTTTGCGTTGGTATTTTGCGCTTGTCCCTGTTACACGACGAGGTAAAATTTTACCACGCTCAGAAACGAAACGTTTTAATAAATCAACATCTTTATAGTCAATGCGAGTGATGCCGTTAGCTGTGAAGAAACACACCTTACGACGTTTCGCACGTCCACCTTTGCGTCCTGCCATATCTATTTCCCTCCATTCTTTGTTAAAACTAACAAATTTACTGTATTAGAACGGTAAATCGTCGTCGGAAATGTCGATCGGTTGACCTACATTTGAAAATGGATCGTCATTCTTCGTAAATCCAGAGTTCCCTTGATTACCTTGGTTACCTGAATTACTAGATTGACCAAATGGGTTAGAGCCTTGGTTACCGAAACCAGCTCCTGATGGTTGCTGATTGAATGAACCACGTTGCTCCCCACCGCCATTACGCGGCTCTAAAAATTGTACGCTTTCCGCAAGAACTTCTGTTACATATACACGTTTACCGTCTTGTCCATCGTAATTACGAGTTTGAAGACGTCCATCTACGCCTGCTAAGCTTCCTTTTTTCAAATAATTTGCTACGTTTTCTGCTTGTTTACGCCATATTACACAATTAATAAAGTCAGCTTCACGCTCACCTTGTTGATTCGCAAATGCGCGATTCACAGCTAACGTAAAAGTAGCTACTGCAACACCATTGGGCGTGTAACGTAAGTCAGGGTCCTTAGTTAAACGACCAACGAGGATAACACGATTCATCAATCGAACCACTCTCCCTTATATATCAATTATTTTTCTTCTTCTTTAACAACGATATGACGAAGGATGTCTTCGTTGATCTTAGCTAAACGGTCGAATTCGTTAATCGCTTCTGCGTTAGAGTTCACGTTTAAGATCATGTAGAAACCTTCACGTAAGTCGTTGATTTCGTAAGCTAAACGACGCTTACCCCACTCTTTCGTGTTAATGATTTCTGCACCATTGTTTGTTAAAACACCTGCAAAACGTTCAACTAAAGCTTTTTGAGCTTCTTCTTCAACGCCAGGACGAATGATGTACATAATTTCGTACTTTCTCATTACACTTTCACCTCCTTTTGGTCTAAACGGCCCATAATGGGCAAGGAGCAATTAATTTATAGTAATTACTCACGAGTTTAGATTATATCATAGTAAGTTATATGAATCAACTCACCAATACATAAAAAACTTGGCAAACATATAATATATTCGCCAAGCTCATATCTTTATTTTTCCTAGGAAATATTAGATTAAACGTTAAAACGGAAGTGCATAACATCTCCGTCTTTTACGATATACTCTTTTCCTTCTAAACGTACTTTTCCAGCTTCTTTTGCAGCTGTCATAGAACCGTTTGTCATTAAGTCATCGTAAGAAACTGTTTCTGCACGAATAAATCCACGCTCAAAGTCTGTATGAATAACACCAGCACATTGTGGTGCCTTCATACCTTGTTTAAATGTCCAAGCACGTACTTCTTGAACGCCAGCTGTAAAGTAAGTAGCAAGTCCTAATAAGTCATATGCTGCACGAATTAATTGATCTAAACCAGACTCTTCAATACCTAGTTCTTCAAGGAATACTTTTTTCTCTTCCTCGTCTAATTCAGCGATTTCTGATTCGATTTTTGCACATACAACGATTACTTGAGAATTTTCATTTTCTGCAAATTCTTTTACCATTTGTACGTATTTATTTTCCGAAGGATCGATAACATCGTCTTCACTTACGTTCGCTACGTATAACATTTCTTTTGTTGTAAGTAAATGAAGGCCTTTAACAATCTTCATCTGCTCTTCTG
Organism: Bacillus sp. AR8-1; assembly: GCF_008042345.1. Lineage (NCBI taxonomy): Bacteria > Bacillati > Bacillota > Bacilli > Caryophanales > Bacillaceae > Bacillus > Bacillus sp. AR8-1. The sequence continues at coordinate 21,081 of NZ_QNUB01000013.1, read as the reverse complement.
TAAATTCAACAGTACGAGCCGGTTTCCCCTCTTCAAAAGCCTCTTTTAAACGAACTAAAATTTCATGCTCATATACAGCTTCTTTATCTTTTTGTCTTGCTAATTTCGCAACACGCTCGATACGCTTATCAACAGACTCTAAGTCCGCTAAAATTAGCTCTAAGTTGATTGTTTCGATATCATCAATTGGATCTACTTTCCCTGAAACGTGCGTAATATTTTCGTCTTCAAAACAACGAACAACTTGGCAAATTGCATCTACTTGACGAATGTGAGATAAGAATTTATTTCCTAAACCTTCACCTTTACTAGCACCTTTTACGATACCTGCAATATCAGTAAACTCAAATACAGTCGGAACAGTCTTTTTCGGTTCTACTAATTCCGTTAATTTATTTAAACGCTCATCTGGTACTTCTACAATCCCTACGTTTGGATCAATTGTACAGAATGGATAGTTTGCAGATTCTGCTCCTGCTTGTGTAATTGCATTAAATAAAGTGGACTTACCTACGTTAGGTAATCCAACAATCCCAGCCGTTAATCCCATATTTTTCACTCCTATGTCTCAATCTTTCATCATTATAGATAGTAACGAAAAAAATGACAAGTTTCCGCCAAACGAAAAAAAGTAACAGTTACCTACTGTAACTGTTACTCTCCCTCTATTCTTCGTGCTTCACAAGTATTTTTTTCACCTTACGATCAAACTCTCTTCGAGTAATCATTACTGAATGGTCACATCCCTCGCACTTAATGCGGATATCCATTCCCATACGAATAATTTTCCAACGATTCTCGCCACATGGATGTGCTTTCTTCATTTCCACAACATCGTACAAGTTATATTCCTTTTGCTCCACTCTTCAAACTCCTCTCCATACTAAATTGCTTTTCCACTAACCAATTCTTCACGATTGTATAAAACCATACGTGGATATGGAATTTCAATTCCATGTAAATCAAGACGATTTTTAATCTCTTTACGAAGTGCCCTTGCAATAACTGCATGTTGCATCGGCTCTACTTCAGCGATAACGCGTAATATAACTTCTGATGCAGCTAACGTTTGCACACCTAATAATTGAGGTGTTGTTACCATTTTTTCATACTTTGAAGGTAACTCTACTAATAAATCTTCAATAACCTGTTCTGCTTTCGCAATATCAGCCTCATATGAAATAGATACATCAACAAACGCTACACTATTACTAACTGAGTAGTTAGTAACTTGAATAATACTTCCATTTGGTAAAGTATGAATTTCACCTGTCCAACTCTTTACTTTCGTTGTACGAAGTCCAATTTCTAAAACGACTCCTTCAAATTGACCGATTTTAACATAATCGCCAACTGAAAACTGATCTTCTAGCAAAATAAATAAACCTGTAATAACGTCTTTCACTAAACTTTGAGCACCAAATCCGACTGCTAAACCAATTACCCCGGCACCCGCTAATAAACCTGATGCATTAATATCAAACACACCTAAAATCGCAATTAGCATAATGAACATAACAACATACGCTACAATATTTTCAAGTAATTTCGCCACTGTAACTGTACGACGTTCTGAAATTTGAATTGGAGAACGACTCCCCATACGAAACGCATTTCGTACAACCGCTCTTGCAATTCGCACAACAACTGCACCAATTATTAAAATAATACATATTTTTAATGTCGCAACTCCAATATGAGCCCAACGATCAGCATCTAACAAATACTGTTTCGTAGAATTAAACCACTTCGTTAATAAATCCATGTACCTCTACCTCTCTAGCTAAAATTTCTTTTTAGTTATCCTTATTATTGTATCAGAAGTCCTCTAATTGCTGAAAAAATTTTATGATTTTAATCCTATTTTATCCCCGCCATTCAGGTATAAAATGGAACGAATATATATATACTAGTACTATTATTTCCGTTTTCATTCACATTTTGCAAAAATTACGCACTTATAGCTTTCCATTTTTCTCACCATATAACATATATTGAAAATTTATTAAAAGGATGGGTGCTTCATGAACATTGGAAGTTTTCGCTTACCATTTTTTGAGAAAGAAACTCAAAACGTTATGCACCAAGATCTAGAAGCCTCTGAGATAATCAGTAATTTCTTACTTACCCATATTCCTATTAAAACTAATATACCACTCATTCTCGTTTGTATCGGAACAGATCGTTCTACAGGTGACGCACTCGGCCCGTTAGTTGGTACAAAACTTGAACAAATAGACATAAAAAACCTCCAAATATTCGGTACACTAGATGAGCCAGTACATGCACTAAATTTAGAAGAAAAAATTCAGAATATACAGAAAAAACATCCTACTGCATTTATAATTGCTGTTGATGCATGTTTAGGAAAGTCCCAAAATATTGGGTCAATCACTACTGGAAAGGGACCTAGTAAACCGGGTGCTGCTATGAATAAGAAATTACCTGCAGTTGGTGATCTGCATATACACGGTATCGTCAATCTAAATGGGTTTATGGAGTTTTTCGTTCTTCAAAATACAAGATTAAGTTTAGTCATGAAAATGGCTGATGTAATCGCACAAAGTATAAAAGAGACGGATCAAAAATTATCCGCATTAAAAAAAGCAAACCATCTATAAATAATAAGATGGTTTGCTTTTTAATTTTTCTGTGCTAATAGTTCTAAAATACGATTTAAATCTTCTTTATTAAAAAATTCAATTTCGATTTTACCTTTTTCTTTTTTCGTCTCTTTAATTTTCACATCTGTGCCAAACTTTTCTCTTAAGAACGTTTCACGTTCTACGAAAAATATATTTCGCTCTTTTTTCACTTTTTTTGTTTCACGTGAAACGTGTTTATTAATCTCTTGGACGATTTTCTCTAATTGACGAACATTTAATCCTTCTTTTTCAATGCGTTTCAATAAGGACTTCAATTGTTCTTCGTCTTTTATCGTAAGTAAAGTTCTCCCATGAGCCATTGAAAGTTGACCATTTGCAATCATATCTTGGACGAACGAAGGGAGGCTTAATAACCGAGTATAATTTGCAATGTAAGGTCTGCTTTTGCCAAGACGTTTCGCTAATTGTTCTTGCGTTACATTTAGCTCATTCATTAACATCTGGTATGCCATTGCCTCTTCCATAGGATTTAAATCTTCTCGTTGTAAGTTTTCTAACAAAGCAAATTCCATCATTTGCTGTTCAGTTAATTGTCTTACAACCGCAGGTACCTTTTCTAAACCAGCCTCTTTTGCAGCACGAAATCGTCTTTCACCTGCAACGATTTCATATCCTTTAATACTCTTTCTAGCAATTAATGGTTGTAGAATACCGTGTTCCTTAATCGAAATTGCTAATTCCTGAATAGCCTCTTTATTAAAGTGTTTACGCGGTTGATATGGATTTGGCCTTAATTCAGTTACAATAATCTCCTGAATTGTTTCCTCTTCTTTCACATCTAAATCAGGAAAAAACACATTAATTCCTCTTCCTAATCCTTTAGCCACCTGCAATCACTTCCTCTGCTAAATCTATATATACTTCTGCTCCTCTTGATTTAGCGTCATACTGCATAATAGGTTTCCCATGACTTGGAGCCTCGCTCAAGCGTACATTACGCGGAATAATCGAGCGATATACTTTATCCCTAAAATACTTTTTCACTTCATCTATAACTTGGATCCCTAAATTTGTACGAGCATCCAACATTGTTAACAATACGCCTTGAATTGCTAAATTTTTATTTAAATGTTTTTGTACAAGTCGAACTGTATTTAATAGCTGACTTAATCCTTCTAGTGCATAATATTCACACTGTACAGGAATAATAACAGAATCTGCTGCTGTTAATGCATTAATCGTTAATAACCCTAAAGACGGGGGACAGTCGATAATAATATAATCATATTCATCACGAACTGGCTGTAATGCTCTTTGCAAACGTACTTCCCGGGAAATAGTCGGTACCAATTCAATTTCAGCACCAGCCAATTGAATTGTAGCGGGTAGAACATCTAAGTTTTCAGTTGCGGTTTTCTGTATAACCCCTTGAACATCTGCATCTTCCACAAGAACGTTGTAAATACATTGATCTAATTCAGATTTTTCAATTCCCACACCAGTCGTTGCATTTCCTTGAGCATCAATATCTACAAGAAGGACTTTTTTACCTACTTGCGCCAATCCAGCCCCTAAATTAACAGATGTTGTGGTTTTTCCAACACCGCCTTTTTGATTAGCAATAGCAATGATTTTTCCCATGATGTCACCTACTTTCAACCTTTCTATCTTATTCTAGTAACAATTACGTTTATTGTAACATGAAATAAAACTTTTTCTTTTACGTCCTTTATTAAACTTCAAAATTTATTTATAAACTCCTTCTTCATTTAACAAGAAAATATAGTAAAAGAGACCTCTCCAATAGGATAAGGTCTCTAACACGTCATTATTATTTTTTCTTTGGAATTTTAATTGTAATTTGATAGTACTCATCAAATTCTTCTTCCTCAGAATTAACATTTAAACCACTTTCAGTAACCATTTGTAAAGATTGTCTAATTGTATTCATAGCAATCCTCGTATCTCGACTTACTGCTTTTTGCTTTGCCTTACGCTTCGGTTTTGCTTCCTCTAGTAACTTCGCAATTCGTTCTTCTGTTTGCTTTACATTCAGTTGTTTCTCCACAATTTCCTGTAAAACCTTCAGTTGTAATTCCTCATTTTTTAAAGGAATGAGAGCGCGGGCATGACGTTCTGTAATGCTTTTTTCTAATAATGCACTTTTTATTTCTTCAGGCAACTTTAACAATCGCAACTTATTTGCGATTGTAGATTGTCCTTTTCCAAGTCGTTGTGCCAATGCTTCTTGTGTTAAATTATGTAACTCAATCAGCTTTTGATACGCCACAGCTTCCTCGATTGCCGTTAGTTCCTCACGTTGCAAGTTTTCAATTAAAGCTACAGAAGCTGTCTCTGTATCATTTAAGTTCTTTATAATTGCAGGAACCTTTTCCCAACCTAACTTTGTTGCCGCGCGAAAACGTCTTTCTCCAGCAATAATCTCATACTTATCGTCCTCATATTGCCTTACAACAATCGGCTGAATAAGTCCATGTGTACGAATCGTTAATGCTAGCTCATCAATACGCGCATCATCAAAAACTGTTCTTGGTTGATAACGGTTAGGGGTAATATTTACTATCGGAATTTCTTGTATTTCCTCATATACCTTTTTATCTATCTCTTCATGGCTTTCGTCTTGTAATTCGAATTCGCTCTCTTTATCTCCAAAGCCAAATAAACGAGAAAACGTATTTTTCATACATATTCCACCACCTTTTAGGCCTATTGACTATTCTCCATAAAATGTTTCCTATGAAACATTTACGTTTTCATTTATATAATTTAATCTTACGTCTAATAAGATTTATTTTTCAATAGGTAATTTATTGGGTGTTCCCGGTTTGCGTGGATATTTCTTTGGTGTCTTGCGCTTTTTCTCGATTAATAAAATATTACGTTCACTCTCTTCAAACGGTAATTGGAACGTAGACATCTCTTTTAACTCTCCGCCTAGCACCTCTAAAGCATACTTGCCATTTTCGATTTCTTCGTTTGCTGCTGCACCTTTCATTGCAATGAATGTTCCTCCAACTTTTACAAGTGGTAAGCATAGCTCACTTAATACAGAAAGACGCGCAACTGCACGTGCCATTACAATATCGTATGATTCACGTACACCTTCTTTTTTCCCAAATGTTTCAGCACGATCATGACAAAATGCAACATCACTTAATTCTAACTTTTGTGCTAAATGATTTAAGAAATTAATACGTTTTTGCAATGAATCTACAATTGTTACTTTTAAGTGCGGGAAACAGATTTTTAAAGGAATACTTGGGAATCCAGCCCCTGCACCAACATCACAAATTGAGAATGGTTTTGAAAAATCATAATAAAAAGCAGCTGTAATGGAATCAAAAAAGTGTTTTAAGTATACTTCTTCTTTTTCTGTAATAGCCGTTAAGTTCATTTTTTCATTCCACTCTACTAATGTTTCAAAGTAGATTTTGAACTGCTCTAATTGTCTAGAAGAGAGGGTGATTCCCTTCTCTTCTAGCATAGATTGAAATTGTTCTATGTTCATCTAGCAATATCTCCTTACTATGTTATTGGTTCGATACGCGCGCAATTTTTCCTTGTTCTATATACACAAGTAAAATGGAAATATCCGCTGGATTTACGCCAGAAATACGTGAAGCCTGCCCCATTGAAAGTGGACGAACATCTTTCAATTTCTGTCTAGCTTCTGAAGCAAGGCTAGAAATCGCGTCATAATCAATATCTACAGGGATTTTTTTACTCTCCATTTTCTTCATACGCTCTACTTGCTGTAAAGATTTTTCAATATATCCTTCGTACTTAATCTGAATTTCAACTTGTTCTGTAACTTCATCACTTAACTCTACTTCACTTGGTACTAAAAGATGAATATGCTCATATGTCATCTCTGGACGACGTAATAAGTCACTTGCACGTATTCCATCTTTCAATTCACTTCCGCCAATATTGCGAATTAATTCTTGAACTTCAGGACGTGGTTTAATAATAATGCTGCTTAAACGTTCCTTTTCCTGTTCAATTTGTAATTTTTTATTTGTAAATCGCTCATATCGCTCTTCTTTAATTAATCCAATTTCACGACCAACTTCAGTTAAACGAAGATCAGCATTATCGTGGCGTAATAATAGACGGTATTCTGCACGAGACGTTAATAAACGATATGGTTCATTTGTACCTTTCGTTACAAGATCATCAATTAAGACACCAATATAAGCATCCTCGCGGCCTAAAACAACTTCTTTTTTACCTAAAGAACGGCATGCTGCATTAATCCCAGCCATAAGCCCTTGTCCTGCCGCCTCTTCGTAACCAGAAGTTCCATTAATTTGTCCTGCTGTATATAAATTTTTAATCTTTTTCGTTTCAAGTGTTGGCCATAATTGTGTTGGCACAATTGCATCATATTCAATCGCATAACCTGTGCGCATCATTTCAACATTTTCTAGGCCTGGAATTGTTCTAAGCATGTCACGTTGTACATCTTCTGGTAGGCTTGTGGATAAACCTTGTACATATACTTCTTGTGTATTACGCCCTTCTGGCTCTAAGAAAATTTGATGACGTGGTTTGTCATTAAATCTTACTACTTTGTCTTCAATAGAAGGACAGTACCTAGGGCCTGTTCCTTTAATCATACCAGAATACATAGCTGAACGATGTAAATTTTCATCTATTAAACGGTGTGTTTCTGTACTTGTATATGTCAACCAACATGGAATTTGATCCATAATAAATTTCGTTGTTTCAAAAGAGAACGAACGCGGCTTATCATCACCTGGTTGAATTTCCGTTTTACTGTAGTCAATTGTATTACTGTTTACACGCGGAGGTGTCCCTGTTTTAAATCTAACAAGATCAAATCCAAGCTCCTCTAAATGCTCAGATAATGTAATAGACGGTTGTTGATTATTTGGACCGCTTGAATATTTTAAATCGCCCATGATAATCTCGCCACGTAAAAATGTTCCAGTCGTAATTACAACGGTTTTCGCTGTATATTCTGCACCAGCTTGTGTAACTACCCCTTTACATATACCTTCTTCAACGATTAAACGCTCTACCATTCCTTGGAACAACGTTAAGTTTGGTGTTTCTTCAATTGTTTTCTTCAATTCATGTTGGTAAGAGAATTTATCAGCTTGCGCTCGAAGTGCACGTACAGCTGGACCCTTACCTGTATTTAGCATACGCATTTGAATATGAGTTTTATCAATATTACGTCCCATTTCTCCGCCTAATGCATCAATTTCACGAACAACAATCCCTTTTGCTGGTCCACCAACAGAAGGGTTACATGGCATGAATGCTACCATATCTAAGTTAATTGTTAACATTAATGTTTTTGAGCCCATTCGTGCTGCCGCAAGACCAGCTTCACATCCTGCATGACCTGCACCGATTACTATGACATCGTATGAACCGGCATTGTATCCCATTGTTTATTCCTCCTAATAATCTCTATCTTTCTAAAACATCACTATATTATTTTCCTAAACAAAATTGAGAGAACAACTGGTCAATTAGGCTTTCATGGACTGTGTCACCAGTAATTTCACCAAGTATTTCCCACGTTCTTGTTAAATCAATTTGCACCATATCAATTGGTACACCATTTTCTATTGCCTCAATTGCATCACCGATTGTTTGTCCCGCTTGTGTTAATAATCCAATATGTCTCGCATTAGAAACATATGTCATATCTGTAGAATCGATTGTTCCTTCAAAGAATAAATCAGCTATTGCCTTTTCGAGTTCATCTATTCCTTGTTCCTCAATTAAGGATGTTGTAATAACACGATTTCCCTCGGCTAACTCTGTAACACGTTCCATATCAATCGCTTGCGGTAAATCAGTCTTATTCACAATAACAATAAAGTCTTTTCCTTGTACCGCATGGAATAGATCTTCATCCTCATTTGTTAAAGCCTCGCTATAGTTGACAACAACTAATACTAAATCTGCTTGGCTCATCATTTCTTTTGAACGCTCCACACCAATTCGTTCAACAACATCTTCTGTCTCACGAATACCGGCTGTATCTATAAGTTTAAGAGGTACGCCACGCACATTAACGTACTCTTCAATAACATCACGAGTTGTTCCTGCAATATCAGTTACAATTGCTTTTTTCTCCTGAACAAGGCTATTTAATAACGATGATTTTCCAACATTAGGCCTACCGATAATTGCTGTAGCAATACCTTCACGTAAGATTTTCCCTTGTTTTGATGTTTCTAATATTTTTTCGATTTCCGAACGAACATGCGTTGCTTTCTCAATTAAAATATTATGTGTCATCTCTTCTACATCATCGTATTCTGGATAATCTATATTTACCTCAACATGAGCTAATGTTTCTAATATTTCTTGACGTAAGCGACCAATTAATTTAGATAATCGCCCTTCCATTTGATTAATTGCTACATTCATCGCACGATCTGTTTTTGCTCGAATCAAATCCATAACAGCTTCTGCTTGTGATAAATCGATACGTCCATTTAAAAAAGCACGTTTTGTAAATTCGCCCGGTTCTGCCAATCGTACTCCTTGCGCTAGAATAAGTTGCAATACTTTATTTACTGAAACAAGTCCGCCATGACAGTTAATTTCCACTATATTTTCACGTGTAAAAGTCCTCGGTGCGCGCATAATAGACACCATAACTTCTTCAATAACTTGATTTGTATCTAAATCAACAATATGACCATAATGAATAGTATGAGAAGAAACCTCTGTTAAATCCTTCCCTTTAAAAATACGGTCAACTTTCTCAACCGCATCATCCCCACTTACTCGAACAATGGCAATTGCACCCTCTCCAAGCGCTGTGGAAATCGCAGCAATTGTATCAAATTCCATGTCCTTTCACCTCACTTGCTTATTTATCTCTATTTCAACATGATTATTTCTTTCACTAAATTATTAGGATACCATAACGAACCTATCTACAAAAGAAGAATAACTCATTTTATTATATCCCCATGTAAAAAACACTAAACTTATTCACAGTGGATAAGTTTAGTGTTTTTTAGTTATCCACATCTATTTTTCGCTCAAAAAAACCGGCACTCATTTGAGCAACCGGTCATTTAGGAGATATTACAACATGCCGATGTGGTTCATTTCCTTCAGAAGTTGTTTTGATACCTTGATGATTTGATAATGCCTGATGAATAATTTTTCGTTCAAAAGATGGCATCGGTTCTAAAATAACTCTTTTTTTCGTATTAGATACTTGTTTCGCTAATCGATAAGAAAGTGATTCTAACGTACTTTTTCTTTTACTACGATAATTTTCAGCATCTAGTGTAATACCTATATACTGCTTCGTGTTACGATTTGCGACAAGTTTTGTTAAATACTGTAAAGAGTTCAATGTATTACCTCTTTTTCCAATTAAAACTCCTACATCATCACCAGAAATTGTAAATTCAATCTCGCGTCCTTTTACAATTTTACTAATTTCAACTTCCACACCCATATTGTGAATAACATTTCTTAAATATTCTTCACATTCCTGAATTGGATCTTTCTTCAATACAACTTCTACTACTGCAAGACGATTCCCAAATAAACCTAAGAACCCTCTTTTACCCTCATCGACAATATTTATATCTACTCGATCTTTTGATGTGTTTAATTGCCTTAAAGCATCCTCTACTGCCAGCTCGACTGTTTGTCCTTTAGCAGTAATTATACTCACTTGCTTGAGCCTCCAGCTTTGTTAGCCTTAATCTCTGGCCCTTTGATAAAGTACATTTGAGCAATACCAAAGATATTACCAACAACCCAGTAAAGTGATAATGCAGCTGGGAAGTTAATTGCAAAGATTAAAATCATAATCGGCATAAGCCAAAGCATCATTGCCATTTGCGGATTTTGACCAGCTGTTCCTGCCATTGCAAGCTTTTGCTGAATAAATGTCGTAATTGCCGCAACAACTGGTAAGATATAGAACGGATCTGCCTGTCCTAAATCAAACCATAAAAATGTATGTTCACTAATTGCTGTTGTTCTCATAATCGCATGATAAAACGCGAATAAAATAGGCATCTGAACAAATATCGGTAAACATCCTGCCAATGGATTTACACCATTCTTTTGATATAACTGCATCATTTCTTGTTGTAGTTTTTGCTGCGTTGCTTGATCTTTAGAACTATATTTCTCTTTTAACTTCACCATTTCTGGTTGTAACGCTTGCATTGCCTTTGTACTCTTCGTTTGTTTAATCATTAATGGTAATAATGCAAAACGAATGATAAGAGTTGTAATAACAATTGCTAAACCGTAATTACTGTTAAATAAGTCGGCAAAATACGTGATTAACTGAGAAAGTGGATATACGAAATATTCATTCCAAATCCCAGTACTTTTCGATGTAATCGGCTGACCCGTTTCACTACAACCGGTGGCAATCGCCATTAATGCAACGACCATGGCTAGTAAACCTAATTTCTTTTTCAAAGCCTACTCCTCCTTGTATCGGTATGTATATAGTGTAATTCATTTCCTTACGCTACTTTTTTATTCTTTTCATACCAGAGCGTTTAAAGACATGAATTAAGCTTTTCTTTACTTCTTCATATGTCATCTCTGCACAAGGCTTCCTTGCTATTATAACAAAATCTTTTCCAGAATCTATCTCATCTTTTAACTCTGTAATAGCCTGACGGACCATGCGCTTAATTCGATTACGAACTACTGCATTTCCTATTTTCTTGCTAACAGAAAGGCCGATGCGAAAGTTTGGCTGTTCTTCTTTATCTAATTGGTATACAACAAACTGACGATTCGCATTTGATTTTCCTTTTTGAAAAACCGCCTGGAATTCATCATTCTTCTTTATACGATGTTTTTTCTTCATATCAATTGACACTCCTGTATTTCATCAGCGGAAATTCACTATTATTAGAAAAAAAGACCACTGAACGATCAGTGGTCTACGCAGATAATACTTTTCTTCCTTTACGACGACGAGCTGCTAGCACTTTACGTCCGTTCGCTGTGCTCATACGGCTGCGGAAACCATGTACTTTGCTGCGCTTACGTTTATTTGGTTGGTAAGTTCTTTTCATTATATGACACCTCCCTGAGGAATATCTGTTAAAGACAGTCCTATAAATTATAGTTAATTAACTAGGAAAATGTCAATGGTTCTAGAAATTTTCATCAAATATTCATTTTGAACCTATTCACATACTTTTTCACAGCATCTATATTTCCTTGTGGATAAATGTTTTTTCACGTTTTTTATATCCACAAACTTTTTTCCCACTTTTACACAGTATATCGTGTTGTGGACAAGTTTATTCCACAAGGTATTGATTTTGTGGATAACTTTCTTAAATTCATTGCTATAGCCACTTTTTTTTGATATTATAGTTGTGTTTTCACTTTGAATAAGTTTTCCACACCTTTATCTTATCCACAATTTGTGTATAACATGTGGACAGTTTTAATCACATGTGGGTAAATAGTTGTCCACATTTGCTTTTTTTGTCGAAAACCCTATCTCATATACAAACGACGTTTTTAGGTTTTAAAATACGTTTCGTATAAATATACATTTTATATTTATTAGGTTGTACATTTGTTGCGCAACCTTATTCTTTTACCATCTTAGTAAAGGAGGGACACCTTTGGAAAATATCTCTGATTTATGGAATAGTGCCTTAAAAGAATTAGAAAAAAAGGTAAGCAAGCCTAGTTATGAAACATGGTTAAAATCAACAACGGCTCATAACTTGAAGAAAGACGTATTAACGATTACAGCTCCAAATGAATTTGCTCGTGACTGGCTAGAATCTCATTACTCAGAACTAATTTCGGAAACACTATACGATTTAACAGGGGCAAAATTAGCAATTCGCTTTATTATTCCCCAAAGTCAATCGGAAGAGGACATTGATCTTCCTCCAGTTAAGCGGAATCCAGCACAAGATGATTCAGCTCATTTACCACAGAGCATGTTAAATCCAAAATATACATTTGATACATTTGTTATCGGCTCTGGTAACCGTTTTGCCCATGCAGCTTCATTAGCTGTAGCCGAGGCGCCAGCTAAAGCGTATAATCCACTCTTTATTTACGGGGGAGTTGGGCTTGGAAAGACGCATTTAATGCACGCAATTGGTCATTATGTAATTGAACATAATCCAAATGCAAAAGTTGTATATTTATCATCAGAAAAATTCACGAATGAATTTATTAACTCTATTCGTGATAATAAAGCTGTTGATTTTCGTAATAAATATCGCAACGTAGATGTTTTATTGATAGATGATATTCAATTTCTTGCTGGAAAAGAACAAACTCAAGAAGAGTTTTTCCATACATTTAATGCATTACACGAAGAAAGTAAACAAATTGTAATTTCTAGTGATCGACCACCAAAAGAAATTCCAACTTTAGAAGATCGTCTTCGTTCTCGCTTTGAATGGGGACTTATTACAGATATTACGCCGCCAGATTTAGAGACACGAATTGCAATTTTACGCAAAAAGGCAAAAGCTGAAGGGCTTGATATACCAAATGAAGTTATGCTTTATATCGCAAATCAAATTGATTCAAATATTCGTGAATTAGAAGGTGCACTTATCCGAGTTGTAGCTTATTCATCTTTAATTAATAAAGATATTAATGCTGATTTAGCAGCTGAAGCACTTAAAGATATTATTCCAAATTCTAAGCCGAAAATTATCTCTATTTATGATATTCAAAAAGCTGTCGGAGACGTTTATCAAGTAAAATTAGAAGATTTTAAAGCGAAAAAACGCACAAAATCAGTTGCGTTTCCTCGCCAAATTGCAATGTATTTATCACGCGAACTTACGGATTCCTCTTTACCAAAAATAGGTGAAGAATTTGGTGGACGTGATCATACAACAGTTATCCATGCCCATGAAAAAATTTCTAAACTACTAAAAACCGATACGCAATTACAAAAGCAAGTTGAAGAAATTAATGGTATTTTAAAGTAGTAGCTGAATAGTGTGAATAACTTACCTTGTTTTACGCACAGTCTATCCACATGTAGATAGACTGTTTTTACATCCTTCAAAGGGGTTATCCACATATCCACAAGCCCTATTACTATTACTACTATTTTTTTATCTTTATTAATTAAATAAAATCTTATACTTACCGGAGGTTTTTCTTTATGCGTTTTACAATACAAAAAGACTATCTTGTAAGAGGTGTACAAGATGTAATGAAGGCAGTTTCTTCTCGTACAACAATCCCTATCCTTACAGGAATTAAAGTTGTAGCTACTGAAGAAGGGGTTACATTAACAGGAAGTGATGCTGATATTTCTATTGAATCGTTTATTCCTGTCGAAGAAAATGGAAAAGAAATCGTAGAAATAGCTCAATCAGGAAGCATTGTTTTACAAGCAAAATATTTTAGTGAGATTGTAAAAAAACTACCTAAAGATACTGTCGAAATTTCTGTGGAAAATCATTTTATGACAAAAATAAAATCTGGAAAATCAGAATTTAACTTAAATGGTTTAGATTCTGCAGAATATCCGTTATTACCACAGATTGAAGAACATCATGTATTTAAGATACCAACAGATTTACTTAAGCATATGATCAGACAAACTGTATTTGCAGTTTCTACTTCTGAAACAAGACCAATCTTGACAGGTGTAAACTGGAAGGTATATAACAGCGAGTTAACTTGTATTGCAACAGATAGTCATAGACTAGCACTTCGAAAAGCGAAAATCGAAGGACATAATATTGCAGATGAATTTCAAGCTAATGTTGTTATCCCAGGTAAGAGCTTAAATGAATTAAGTAAGATTCTAGATGAGTCTGAAGAAATGGTAGATATCGTTATTACGGAGTATCAAGTATTATTCCGTACAAAACATTTATTATTCTTCTCAAGATTGTTAGAAGGAAATTATCCAGATACAACACGTTTAATTCCAGCAGAGAGTAAAACGGATATTTTTGTGAATACAAAAGAATTCCTACAAGCAATTGATCGTGCTTCACTATTAGCGAGAGATGGCCGCAATAACGTTGTCAAATTATCAACTTTAGAGCAAGAAATGCTAGAGATTTCTTCGAATTCACCAGAAATCGGAAAAGTTGTCGAAGAAGTACAATGTGAAAAAGTGGATGGAGAAGAGTTAAAAATATCTTTTAGTGCAAAATATATGATGGATGCATTGAAAGCCTTGGATAGTACAGAGATTAAAGTTAGTTTTACTGGGGCGATGAGACCGTTCTTAATTCGTACAGTAAATGATGATTCAATTATTCAATTAATTTTACCAGTTCGTACTTACTAGGTAAGGAATAAGGGTTGCTAGTTTAAAGATGCTAGTGGCCCTTATTTGATTTTTGGGTATTACTTTCCTAATGTTAGTTTATTTAGTACAATGAAAGAATGAACACTTTCAGAAAGTGAGCGATTTTATGAAACATATTAAAATTTCAACAGAGTATATTACACTAGGACAATTTTTAAAGTTAGCTGATGTAATTGATACAGGTGGCGCTGTAAAATGGTTTTTACAAGAATATGAAGTGTACGTGAACAACGAACTTGAAAATAGAAGAGGTCGCAAACTATATGCGAATGATGTTATTGAAATTCCAGGAAGCGGAACTTTCCAAGTTCAGGCATAAAGGGGGAGCCCTTTGTTTATTTCAGAAATACAATTAAAAAACTATCGCAATTATGAAAAATTAGAGCTTTCCTTTGAAGATAAGGTAAATGTAATTATCGGCGAAAATGCACAAGGGAAAACAAACTTGATGGAAGCTATTTATGTTTTAGCGATGGCGAAATCTCATAGAACCTCTAATGATCGCGAACTTATCCGCTGGGATGAAGAGTTTGGTCAAATAAAAGGGAAATTACAAAAAAGAAACAGTTCTTTGTCTTTGGAATTAAATATTTCGAAAAAAGGTAAAAAGGCAAAATTAAATCAACTTGAACAACAAAAGTTAAGTCAATATATTGGCGTGATGAACGTTGTCATGTTTGCCCCAGAAGATTTAAATCTTGTAAAAGGAAGCCCTCAAGTAAGAAGACGCTTTTTAGATATGGAATTAGGACAAATAGCTCCTGTATATTTGTATGAATTAAGTCAATATCAAAAGGTGCTCACGCAACGAAATCACTTGTTGAAAAAAATGCAAGGGAATAGTAAGAATGAGGAAACGATGTTGGATGTATTTACCCTTCAACTAATTGAGCATGGTGCAAAAATACTGCAAAAACGTTTTGAATTTTTGCATTTGCTACAGGAATGGGCAGCTCCAATTCATCGCGGTATAAGCCGTGGATTAGAAGAGTTAGAAATTGTCTATAAACCAAGTGTAGATGTATCAGAATCAATGGATTTGTCGAAAATAAAAGAAGTATACTATGAAAGTTTTCAATCTGTGAAACAACGTGAAATTTTCCGTGGTACGACTTTAATTGGTCCTCATCGTGATGATTTACAATTCTTCGTTAATAGTAAAAATGTTCAAGTCTTTGGTTCGCAAGGACAACAACGAACGACCGCACTATCCCTAAAATTAGCTGAAATTGAATTAATTTATTCAGAGGTTAAAGAATATCCAATCCTTTTACTGGATGATGTTTTATCAGAATTAGACGATTATCGTCAATCACATCTGTTAAATACAATTCAAGGAAAGGTGCAAACATTTGTTACAACGACGAGTGTCGACGGAATTGAACACGAAACATTAAAAGATGCGAAAACAATTCATGTAACGAACGGCACGGTAGATTGTGAAATAGATAGGGCATAAACCCCTGTTTAAATGGAAAAGTAGGTGATCTTTGTGTCAATGGAACAAAAACAAATGCAAGAAAATGCATATGATGAAAGTCAGATACAGGTACTTGAAGGACTAGAGGCAGTTCGGAAACGTCCGGGTATGTATATTGGATCTACGAGTGGGAAGGGACTTCACCACCTTGTATGGGAGATTGTCGATAATAGTATCGATGAAGCATTAGCAGGATATTGCGATGAAATTAACGTTAGTATCGAAGAAGATAATAGTATTCTTGTAACGGATAATGGACGTGGTATTCCAGTTGGTATACAAGAAAAAATGGGACGTCCTGCAGTAGAGGTTATTATGACTGTCCTCCACGCTGGTGGTAAATTTGGCGGTGGCGGTTATAAAGTTTCTGGTGGTTTGCACGGTGTTGGTGCATCTGTTGTAAATGCCTTATCAACAGAATTAGAAGTATTTGTACATCGTGATGGCAAAATCCATTACCAAAAATACGAAAGAGGTATTCCGGTTGCAGATTTAAAAGTCATCGGTGATACAGATAAGACTGGAACAATAACTCGCTTTAAACCGGATCCAGAAATTTTTAAAGAGACGACAGAATATGAATTCGATACGCTAGCGACTCGTATGCGTGAGTTGGCGTTTTTAAATCGTAATATTAAATTAACAATTGAAGATAAACGTGAACATAAGCAAAAGAAAGAGTTCCACTATGAAGGTGGAATTAAATCATATGTTGAACATTTAAATCGTTCAAAACAACCAATTCATGAAGAGCCTGTATATGTAGAAGGTTCAAAAGATGGTATTCAAGTTGAAGTTGCGCTTCAATATAACGAAGGATATACAAATCATATTTACTCATTTACAAATAATATTCATACGTATGAAGGTGGTACACATGAGGTAGGATTTAAAACTGCCTTAACACGTGTGATTAACGATTATGGTCGTAAAAATAACATTTTAAAAGATGCGGATAGTAATTTGACTGGTGAAGATGTTCGTGAAGGTTTAACAGCAATCGTGTCAATTAAACATCCAAATCCACAATTTGAAGGGCAAACGAAGACGAAACTTGGAAATAGTGAAGCGAGAACGATTACGGAGTCAGTATTCTCTGAGGCTTTTGAAAAATTCTTACTGGAAAATCCCAATGTTGCACGTAAGGTTGTAGATAAAGGGACGATGGCAGCACGTGCGCGTGTAGCAGCTAAAAAGGCTCGTGAGCTAACTCGCCGAAAGAGTGCTTTAGAAGTTTCAAGTTTACCAGGGAAATTGGCAGATTGTTCTTCTAAAGATCCAGCAATTAGTGAAATTTATATCGTAGAGGGTGACTCTGCGGGTGGATCTGCAAAACAAGGACGCGATCGTCATTTTCAAGCAATTTTACCGCTGAAGGGTAAAATTATTAATGTTGAAAAGGCACGCTTAGATAAGATTTTATCAAATGATGAAGTTCGTACAATTATTACGGCGATTGGTACAAATATTGGTGGGGACTTCGATATCGAAAAAGCACGCTATCATAAAGTTATTATTATGACCGATGCTGATGTTGATGGTGCGCATATTCGTACCCTATTATTAACGTTCTTCTATCGTTATATGCGTCAAATAATTGAGTGTGGATATATATATATCGCACAGCCACCTTTGTTTAAAGTGCAACAAGGTAAAAAAATTCAATATGCTTATAATGATAAAGAACTTGAAAAAATATTAGCTGAGTTACCAGCCCAGCCGAAACCAGGAATTCAACGTTATAAAGGTCTTGGAGAGATGAATCCAACTCAGCTATGGGAGACGACAATGGATCCAGAAGTACGTTCGTTACTTCAAGTTTCCCTTCAAGATGCAATAGAAGCAGATGAAACATTTGAAATTTTAATGGGTGATAAAGTGGAACCGCGTCGTAACTTTATCCAAGAGAATGCAAAATACGTGAAAAACCTTGATATTTAAATGAGTAATGACAGGAATCTAAGTATTCCTGTCTTCTACATATAAATCAATGTATGTGTAACGGAAATGTAAGAGGAGGTGCTCGTTGATGTCAGACAATCAACAACAAGCACGAATTCGAGAAATTAATATTAGTCATGAAATGCGTACCTCATTTTTAGATTACGCAATGAGTGTTATCGTATCTCGTGCATTACCAGATGTTCGTGATGGATTAAAACCTGTGCATCGTAGGGTTTTATATGCGATGAATGATTTAGGAATTACAGCTGATAAAGCGTATAAGAAATCAGCACGTATTGTCGGTGAAGTAATCGGTAAGTATCACCCTCATGGAGATTCAGCCGTTTATGAAACAATGGTACGTATGGCGCAAGATTTCAGTCAACGTTATATGCTTGTAGATGGGCATGGTAACTTCGGTTCTGTAGATGGAGATTCAGCAGCGGCAATGCGTTATACAGAGGCAAGAATGTCTAAGATTTCTATGGAATTAATACGTGATATTTCAAAAAATACAATTGATTACCAAGATAACTACGATGGTTCGGAAAGAGAGCCGATTGTATTACCAGCGCGTTTCCCTAATTTATTAGTAAACGGTACGACAGGTATTGCAGTTGGTATGGCAACAAATATTCCGCCGCATCAACTTGGCGAAGTAATTGATGGTGTGTTGGCATTAAGCCATAATCCAGATATCACTATCGCGGAATTAATGGAATATATTCCTGGGCCAGACTTCCCGACATCAGGTTTAATCTTAGGGCGAAGTGGCATCCGTAGAGCTTATGAAACAGGACGAGGTTCTATTATGCTTCGTGCCAAAGTTGAAATTGAAGAGAAATCAAATGGTAAACAATCTATTATCGTAACGGAACTACCTTATCAAGTTAATAAGGCACGATTAATTGAAAAAATCGCAGAATTAGTTCGCGATAAGAAAATTGAAGGTATTACAGATTTACGTGATGAATCAGACCGAAATGGTATGCGTATTGTCATGGAAGTACGTCGTGACGCTAATGCAAACGTACTATTAAACAATCTATATAAACATACAGCACTTCAAACAAGTTTCGGTATTAATATGTTGTCTCTTGTAAATGGAGAGCCTCAAGTACTAAACTTAAAACAAAACTTATATCATTATTTGGAGCACCAGAAGGTAGTAATCCGTAGACGTACTGCTTATGAATTAGAAAAAGCAGAGGCACGTGCCCATATTTTAGAAGGATTACGAATTGCTTTAGATCATCTTGATGAAGTTATTACGTTAATTCGTAGTTCAAAAACGGCTGATATTGCAAAGCAAGGCTTAATGGAACGTTTCGGTTTAAGTGAGAAACAAGCGCAAGCGATTTTAGATATGCGTCTGCAACGCTTAACTGGATTAGAACGTGAAAAAATCGAGCAAGAATATCAAGACTTAATGAAATTAATTGCTGAATTAAAAGCGATTTTAGCAGATGAAGAGAAAGTTCTTGAGATTATTCGTGAAGAATTAACAGAAGTAAAAGAGCGTTTCAATGATAAGAGACGAACAGAAATTACAATTGGCGGTATGGAATTTATTGAAGATGAAGATTTAATTCCTGAGCAAAACATTGCGATTACGTTAACTCATAACGGTTATATTAAGAGGTTACCAGCTTCTACGTACAAAACACAGAACCGTGGGGGACGTGGTGTACAAGGAATGGGTACGAATGATGATGACTTTGTTGAACACTTATTAACAACGTCTACTCATGATCATATTTTATTCTTTACAAACAAGGGTAAAGTATACCGTACGAAAGGATATGAAATCCCAGAGTATAGTCGTACTGCAAAAGGGCTACCAATTATTAACCTATTAGGGGTAGATAAGGGTGAGTGGATCAATGCCATTATTCCAATTCGTGAATTTGGTGACGACCAGTTCTTATTCTTTACAACGAAACAAGGTATTTCTAAGAGAACGCCACTTTCATCATTTGCAAATATACGTACAAACGGTTTAATTGCAATTTCGCTTCGTGAAGAAGATGAAGTGATTTCTGTACGTTTAACATCTGGCGATAAAGATATTATCGTAGGGACAAGCAACGGTATGTTAATTCGCTTCAATGAACAAGATGTACGTTCTATGGGCCGTAATGCAGCTGGTGTAAAAGCTATTACATTAGGCGAAGAGGACCAAGTAGTAGGTATGGAAATTGTTGAAGAAGATACGAATGTTTTAATTGTAACGAAAAACGGGTATGGTAAGCGTACTCCAGTTGAAGAGTATCGACTACAAAGTCGTGGTGGTAAAGGTCTTAAGACTTGTAACATTACAGATAAAAACGGTAAGTTAGTAGCGGTTAAGTCTGTAACAGGTGAAGAAGACATCATGCTAATTACAGCCGCAGGCGTTATTATTCGTATGCCAGTTGATCAAATCTCTCAAATGGGACGTAATACACAAGGTGTTCGTCTAATTCGTTTAGAGGATGAGCAAGAGGTAGCGACAGTAGCAAAAGCACAGAAAGATGAAGAAGAAGAATCTAATGAAGAGGTTTCTTCTGAAGAATAAGAGGGGGATTTTCCCCCTCTTATTTTTTTATAATAATACTTGCATAGTAATAGAAAAGTCTATATAATAGGCAAAGTCAGCAAATGAGAGATACAAATTATCTTGAAAAACTTGTTGACGAAAATAATATACTATGATATATTATAAAAGTCGCTGAAAC
>NZ_QNUB01000012.1:0-568 GCF_008042345.1 Bacillus sp. AR8-1 | reverse complement strand
AATGAACCTGTTAACTGCATGTTTTCCAACTTTAAATAAATTTCTCCACCGGTTTTACTAGTTAAATAAAAAGATTTAACCAAAGGTGTTTTTCGGGCATTTACATCAAGAATTTCTTTGGCTTTTTTAATGTCAGTGATATCTAACAATACGTTTTTGGTAATCATACTAACACTTCTTTCAATTCTTTAAAGTCCAAACCTAGCGTCATACCTAAATTTTCGTAGGTAATAATACCTTTATATACATTTACCCCAGATGCTAATGATGATTTATTTTGAATTGCATTTTCTAATCCATCTTTAGAAATTGCTAATAAATACTCAATATTTCCATTTGCCAACGCCATAGTTGAAGTACGTGGGGTGGCACCAGGCATATTTGGTACTGCATAATGAATTACGTCATGTTTAATAAATACAGGATTATCATGAGTTGTATAATGATCAATAGTTTCTACTGTACCACCTTGATCTATTGCGATATCCACAATGACACTTCCCGGCTTCATAGATTGAACCATATACTCTTTAACAATTTTAGGAGGACGAGATCCTGGTATTAAAAT